>CACYWX010000356.1 GCA_902778205.1 uncultured Ruminococcus sp.
CCCGGACCCGGGAACTCCTGCCCCTGCTCCTCAAAAACGCGTCGGAACAGGCTGTGGGGCAGCTGCGTCAGAAGCCCCACGCCGTCTCCCACCTTGCCGGCGGCATCCTTCCCCGCCCGGTGTTCCAGCTTCTCAACGATGGAGAGCGCGTCGTCCAGGACGCCGTACTCCCGCGTCCCGTCAATATTCACCACGGCCCCGATACCGCAGGCGTCGCGTTCCCTCCGCTGAAATTCCAGTCCGTCCTCTCTCATCTCATTTATCCCCTCTGTACCCTTTTTGTCATTCAGAAAACAGCAGCCTGCTGTAGCCCGGGAAGGGCCAGTACTTCTCGTCGGTGATAGCCTCCAGCCGGTCCGCGGCATCTCTCGCCTGGACCATATCCTGCACGATCACGTCGCGGAAGTACCTCATGGCTTCCTCCGGGATCTCCGGCACCTCCGAAAGGTGCTTTTCCAGTTCCTCCGTCGCCTCCAGAAGCGCGTCCGTCAGGATCGCCAAATGGCTGCAGGTCCTGGTCTCATAGACCACCGGCACTTCCGCCGCCTTCAGGTCGCCCATCCTGCGGCACAGCTCCGCCGCGAAGCTGGACACCGCCGGAAGGATCTGCCTGCGGATCATGTCGTCCATAGTGTGGGCTTCAATGGAGATGGTCGCGCAGTAGTTCTCCACGTGGATGCGGTAGCGGGCCATGACCTCTTCCTCGGTGTAGATACCGTTCTTCACATAGAGGTCGATGTTCTTCCGGTCGATGTAGTGCGGGATCGCGTCTGCAGTGGAGACCAGGTTGCTGAGTCCCCTCTTCTCTGCCTCCTCGACCCAGGACTGATCGTAGCCGTTTCCGTTGAAGATGATGCGCTCATGCGCCGTAAAGGTCTCCTTCAGAAGCTCCTGCAGGGCGCTCTGGAAGTCCTCCTGACCCTCCAGCCGGTCGGCGAACTGCCTGAGCTCCTCCGCCATCATGGTGTTCAGGGCGATGTTCGGGCCGGAGATGGACTGGGAGCTTCCCAGCATGCGGAACTCGAACTTGTTGCCGGTGAAGGCCATAGGGGAAGTCCTGTTCCGGTCCGTGTTGTCCTGGGGGATCGGCGGCAGCATGTCGATGCCCACCTGCAGGGTCTTTTTCCCTGCCTCATGGAATTCTTTTCCGCGGATGATGGACTGCACGACGCCGTCCAGTTCCTGCCCCAAGAAGATGGACAGGATCGCCGGCGGAGCCTCCTGAGCGCCCAGGCGGTGATCATTGCCCGCGCTGGCCACCGTGGTGCGGAGCGCGTCCTGGTACTCGTCCACGCCCTTCACGAAGGCGGCGAGGAACAGGAGGAAGCGCGCGTTCTGGGCCGGGGTCGATCCGGGATTGAAGAGGTTCTTTCCTGTGTCGGTGCCCAGGGACCAGTTGTCGTGCTTGCCGCTGCCGTTCACGCCGGCAAAGGGCTTTTCGTGGAGCAGGCAGTGGAAGCCGTGCCGGTCCGCCACCCTTTTCATGAGCTCCATAGTCAGCTGGTTCTGGTCGCCCGCCAGGTTTGCGTTGGTGTAGATAGGTGCCATCTCATGCTGGGAGGGCGCCACCTCGTTGTGTTTCGTCTTTGACAGCACACCCACCTTCCAGAGCTCATTGTCCAGGTCCCTCATGAACTCCGACACCCGCGGCTTCAGCTGTCCGAAATAGTGATCCTCCAGCTCCTGCCCTCTGGGCGGCTTGTTTCCGAACAAGGTCCGTCCCGTAAGCTTCAGGTCTTCTCTCTGGTTGTAGAGCTGCTTGTCGATCAGGAAGTACTCCTGCTCCGGTCCGCACTGGGCCGTGACCCGCTTCGTCTCGGTGTCCCCGAAGAGGCGGAGGATGCGGACCGCCTGCTTAGAGACCTCGTCCATGGACTTTAAGAGCGGCGTTTTCTTGTCCAGGGCCTGGCCGGAGTAGGCACAGAAAATAGTCGGAATGTACAGGGTGTGATCCTTCACGAAAGCGAAGGACGTGGGATCCCAGGCGGTGTAGCCCCTGGCCTCAAAAGTGGCGCGGAGACCGCCGGAGGGGAAGGAGGAGGCATCGGGCTCGCCCCGCACCAGCTCCTTGCCGGAGAACTCCATGACCACGGTTCCGTCGCCCACAGGCTCAATAAAGCTGTCGTGCTTCTCCGCCGTGACGCCGGTCATGGGCTGGAACCAGTGGGTGAAATGGGTCGCGCCCTTCTCCAGGGCCCACTGCTTCATGGCCTCCGCGATCTCATTCGCCGCGGAGAGCTCCAGCTGCGGCCCGTTCGAAACGCTTTTTTTCCATGCCTGGAACGTCGACTTGGAAAGGCGCTCCTTCATGATCCTCTCGCCGAAAAGCATGCTGCCGAAAAGTTCCGGTAATGATAAGGTCTTCTCCATTCTGATATCCTCCTTTGTTGTGATTCGTCCGCCAGGGGTGAGGCGGTGCATATCACCGTCCTCACCCCGGCTGCTTTATTCACTGCAGTTACTGTCCGCTGGCGCCGTAGTTTGCGAGGACTCTGGCCGACGGGTCGTTCACGTCGCAGCCCTTCCAGCTGCGGTTCGGCATCCAGAAGTCCTTGATCATCTCCGCCTGTCCCGGGTAGAACGATTCAAACAGCTCCCGGTACAGGAGACTCTCCTTTGTAAAAGGCGGGCACCAGCTGTATTTCTTTCTCCGTTTTTCGTACTCTTCGTCAGTGTACAACCGCTCCGCGTAAGCCTTCAGGTCGTCCACCATGGAGTGGCCCACCGCATCGGAGAAGGCTGCCTTTTCCCGCCAGAGGATCCCCTCCGGCAGGATGCCGTCTTTCTCGAAGGCGTGGCGCAGCAGATACTTTCCCATGCCGTGGTTGTTCCTCTTCAGCTCCGGCGGGATCCGCATCACGAAACGGACAAAGTCGCTGTCCCCGAAGGGGACCCGCCCCTCCAGGCTGTTCACGGAGATGCAGCGGTCCGCCCGGAGCACGTCGTACATGTAGATCTCATCGATCCGCTTCTTTGCCTCCGCCTGGAACGCGGTGGCGTCCGGCGCGAAGTCGGTGTACTTGTAGCCGAAGAGCTCGTCCGAGATCTCGCCGGTCATCAGCACCCGGACATCCGTGGTCTCATGGATCTGTTTGCAGCAGAGATACATTCCCATGGAGGCCCGGATGGTGGTGATGTCCCAGGTCCCAAGTAAAGCCACCAGCTCCGGCAGGGACCGGATCACATCCTCCTCCGTCATGTAGAATTCCGTGTGATCCGCCCCGATGAATTCCGCCGCCTGCCGCGCGTATTTCAGGTCGATGGCGTCGGTGTCCATACCGATGGCGAAGGTCCGGATCTTTCTTCCCAGGGTCTTCGCCGCGATGGCGCACACCAGGGAGGAATCAAGGCCGCCGGAGAGCAGGAAGCCGAGGGGCGCGTCCGCGTCCAGCCGGTCCTCCACAGACTTGATGAGCAGCTCCCGTATCCCCTTCGCCGCGCTCTCTTCATCCATCTCCGGGAAGGTCTCCACCGAGGTCAGATCCGCAAAGCGGTGAAACTCCCCGCCCTTCCAGTAGTGCCCCGGCGGGAATGGGCGGATCTTTCTGCAGAGCCCTGTCAGGTTCTTCGCCTCGCTGGCAAATACCATGGTGCCGGCATCATCCTCCCCGTAAAACAGGGGCCGGATCCCAATGGGGTCCCGGGCCGCCAGGAATTCGTCGTGCTCCCCGTCATAGAGGATCAGCGCGAATTCCGAGCCCAGCATCGGGAACATCTCTGTCCCGTACTTCTCGTAGAGCGGGAGGATCAGCTCGCAGTCGCTGTCGCTCCGGAAACTGTATTCTCCCTGAAGCTCTTCCTTCAGCCTGCGGAAACCGTAGATCTCGCCGTTGCAGATCACCTTGTTCTTCCCCAGTGTGAAGGGCTGCATGCCCTCCTCGTGCAGGCCCATGATCGCCAGGCGGTGAAAACAGATCCACCCCTCCCCTGCTTCTTCGATCCGCGACATGTCCGGGCCTCTGGAAACTGTCGCGTCAAAGTGTTGTTTCAGTGTCTCAAAGGGCACCGTCCGTTTTATTACCCCCATG
>CACYWX010000357.1 GCA_902778205.1 uncultured Ruminococcus sp.
GATGGCCTCGCCGGTGGACTTCATCTCGGGGGAGAGGTAGGCGTCCAGGCCCTTGATCTTGTTGAAGGAGAACACGGGCACCTTGACGTAGTGGCGCTTCTTCTCGGCGGGATAGAGGTCGAATATGCCCTGCTCCTTGAGGCTCTTGCCCAGGATGGCCTCGGTGGCGATGTCGGCCAGGGACCAGCCGGTGGCCTTGGACAGGAAGGGCACGGTGCGGGAGGAGCGGGGGTTGACCTCGATGATGTAGACGTTCTCCTCCCTGTCCACGATGAACTGTATGTTGTAGAGGCCCACGATGCCGATGCCCAGACCCAGCTTCTTGGCGTATTGCAGGATGATCCCCTTGACCCGGTCGGAGATGGAGAAGGCGGGATAGACGGAGATGGAGTCGCCGGAATGGACGCCCGTGCGCTCCACCAGCTCCATGATGCCGGGAACGAACACATCCCGTCCGTCGCAGATGGCGTCGACTTCAACCTCCTTGCCGCTGATGTACTTGTCCACCAGCACCGGCTTGTCCACGTCGATCTCCACGGCAGTCCGCAGGTACTTCACAAGCTCCGATTCCTTAGCCACGATCTGCATGGCGCGGCCGCCCAGCACGAAGGAGGGACGCACCAGGACCGGGTATCCGATCTCCGCCGCCGCCCGGATGCCGTCCTCGATGGAGGTCACGGCCTCGCCCCGGGGCTGGGGGATGTTCAGCTCCAGCAGCAGATGCTCGAAGGAGTCGCGGTTTTCCGCCCGTTCGATGGCGTCGCAGTCCGTGCCGATGATCTTCACGCCCCGCTCCATCAGCGGCTCGGCGAGGTTGATGGCCGTCTGTCCGCCCAGGGAGGCGATGACGCCCTCCGGCTGCTCGAAGTTCAGAATGGCCATGATGTCCTCGGGAGTCAGGGGCTCGAAGTACAGCTTGTCGGCGGTGGTGTAGTCTGTGGAGACGGTCTCAGGGTTGTTGTTGATGATGATGGCCTCGTAGCCGTTCCGCTTGATGGTCTGGACCGCGTGGACGGTGGAGTAGTCGAATTCCACACCCTGCCCGATGCGGATGGGACCGGCGCCCAGGGTGACGATCTTCTTCATGTCGGACAGGCGGGAGTCGTTCTTTCCGGTGTAGGAGGAGTAGAGATAGGCGATATACTTGCCCGTGTGCAGGGTGTCCACCATGCGGAACACGGGGGTGATCCCCTCCTCGATTCTCCGATTGTAAATGGAAATCTCATCCGTATTCCACAGCCGGGCGATGGTCTTGTCGGCAAAGCCCATTTTCTTGGCGGAGCGGAGGACCTCCATGCTCCCGGGATTGTCCCGCAGGGTCCCCTCCATGTCCACGATCTTTTTAATGGAATCGAGGAACAGCTCCGTGATCATGGTCAGCTCATGGAGCTTGTCCATGGGATAGTTCCGGCGGATCAGCTCGGTCACGGCGAAGATGCCGTCGGCGCGGAATTCCGCCAGATAGTCGAGGATCTCCTCGGTGGGCATATTGTCGAACTTCGCCATGTGCAGGTGGCAGACGCCGGTTTCCAGGGACCGGACGGACTTCAGCATGCACTCCTCCAGGTTGGAACCTATGCCCATGACCTCGCCGGTGGCCTTCATCTGGGTGCCCAGAGTGTTGGGCGCGTCGGAGAACTTGTCGAAGGGGAAGCGGGGGAATTTCGCCACGATATAATCCAGGGAGGGCTCGATGGCTGCAGTGCCTCCCGCCACGGGGATGTCCTCCAGGGCCATGCCCAGGGCGATCTTGGCGGTGACACGGGCGATGGGATAGCCGGAGGCCTTGGACGCCAGAGCGGAGGACCGGGACACGCGGGGGTTGACCTCGATGAGGAAGTATTCGGAAGAGGTGGGATTCAGGGCGAACTGCACGTTGCACCCGCCCTCGATCTTCAGCTCCCGGATGATCTTGATGGCCGAGTCGTTCAGCATCTTCAGATCGTGGTCGTTCAGGGAGAGGATGGGAGCTACCACGATGGAGTCGCCGGTGTGGACGCCCACGGGATCCACGTTTTCCATGCCGCAGATGGTGATGGCGTGGTCGTTGGAGTCCCGCATGACCTCGAATTCGATCTCCTTGTAGCCCTTGACGCTCTTTTCCACCAGCACCTCATGGACCGGGCTGAGACGGAACGCGCCGGAGCCGACCTCCAGGAGCTCTTCCTCGTTGTAGGCGAAGCCGCCGCCGGTGCCGCCCAGAGTGAAGGCCGGACGCAGCACCACGGGATACCCGATCCGGGCTGCTGCTGCCTTGGCTTCCTCCAGGCTGTAGGTGATCTCGGAGGGGATGACGGGCTCGCCGATGGATTCGCACATCTCCTTGAACAGCTCTCTGTCCTCGGCGCGCTCGATGCTGGTGAAGGGAGTGCCGAGAAGCTCCGTGTGGCATTCCCGGAGGATCCCCTTCTTTTCCAGCTGCATGGCCAGGTTCAGGCCGGTCTGTCCGCCGATGCCGGGAACGATGGCGTCGGGGCGTTCGTAGCGGAGGATCTTGGCGATATATTCCAGGGTCAGGGGCTCCATGTAGACCTTGTCCGCGATCTGGGTGTCCGTCATGATGGTGGCGGGGTTGGAGTTCACCAGAATAACCTCGTAGCCCTCCTCCTTCAGCGCCAGACAGGCCTGGGTGCCCGCGTAGTCGAATTCGGCGGCCTGACCGATGACGATGGGGCCGGATCCGATGATCAAAACCTTCTTCACGTCCGTTCTCTTTGCCATATCGAAATCCTCCTGTATATAGTCTGTGTTAGTTTTCGTGCGTTATGCGCGGGACGGTTCCTTTTCGTATACGACCTTCCCGCCGTGTACCGTGCGCAGGCAGACGCCGCTGACGGTCCAGCCCTCAAACGGCGTCGCCCGTCCCATGGACAGGAAGTCCGCGGGATCGATCGCGGTCTCCGTATCCAGATCCCAGAGGGACCAGTCCTCGCCAAGCGGGATGCCGAACCGGACCCGGGGATTCCAGCAGAGAAGCTCGATCAGCCGGTCCAGGGTCAGGATACCGGTCTTTACCAGCTTCGTGTACAGCACCGGGAAGGCCGTCTCCAGTCCCACGATGCCGAAGGCGCTCTTTTCAAGGCCCAGGGATTTTTCCTCCGCGGAGTGGGGGGCGTGGTCCGTGGCGATCATGTCGACGGTGCCGTCCGCGATCCCTTCCAGCAGGGCCTCCCGGTCGGAGCGGTCCCGGAGCGGGGGATTCATCTTGAACCGCCCGTCCTCCCGAAGATTTCCGTCGTCCATGGTCAGATAGTGGGGTCCGGTCTCGCAGGTGACGTCGACTCCCTCGGCCTTGGCCTGGCGGATGATGGCCACGCTCTCCTTCGCCGAGACGTGGCACACGTGGTAGGCGCATCCCGTCTCCTTCGCCAGCTTCACGTCCCGGGCAATGGGGCCCCATTCGCTCTCCGAGCAGATCCCCCGGTGGCCGTGCTCCCTTGCGTAGGTTCCGTCGTGGATGTACCCGCCCCGGAGCAGGGAATTGTCCTCGCAGTGGGCCGCGACGATCTTTCCCAGCTTCGCGCACCGCTCCATCAGGGACCGCATCATGGATTCGCTCTGGACTCCGCGGCCGTCGTCCGAAAAGGCGATGACGTCCGGAGCCATAGCCTCCAGCTCCGCGGCCTCCTCCCCAAGCTCTCCCACCGTCAGCGCGCCGTAGGGCAGTACGTCGATGAGCCCGGCCTCCCGGATCGGGGAGAGGACCTCGTCCAGATGAGCGCGGCTGTCCGGCACCGGCTTCAGGTTCGGCATGGTGCAGACAGCGGTATATCCGCCGCGCGCCGCCGCCATGGAGCCCGTCCGGATGGTTTCCTTATAAGAAAATCCCGGTTCGCGGAAATGCACATGCACTTCGCAGAAACCGGGAAAAACGGCCAGGGAACCGGACATAAGATCGGATTTGAAATCGTCGTCAAAATTCCGGCAAAGGGAAGAGAACCGCCGCTCCAGCTGATCTCTCGCGATCTTGATTCTGTCCGCCATACGCCG
>CACYWX010000358.1 GCA_902778205.1 uncultured Ruminococcus sp.
TCCGCACTCTGCGGAGTGCGGGTCAGGGCGCTGCCCCGACACCCTGCGACCTTTTGTAAAAGGTCGATCAAAACTTTCAGACTGTTTTGCGACAGCCCGTTTTTGTCGCTTCTGCCGTCAGTCGGCCTCGGGTACGGCGTCCTCCTTCTTCTGCTCCGAAGTCAGGACGATGAAGCAGATCACGCCCGCGGCCAGCAGACAGAACCCGATCCCCAGAAGGGCCAGGGCGGGCAGGCTCAGGATCGCGGTAATGAAGAGCATCTGCCCCGTGCGGAACGTCAGCACGAAGAAGAGCTTGCCGAGGCCGTAGAGACAGAGCCCCGCGACGGTGCAGAGCATGGCGGCGGCGTACAGTCTGCGCAGCTTATCCATGTGGATCGTCCTCCGGTATCTGGATGGGGATTTCCCGTTATTTCTTCTGTCCGTAGTAGGCGTTCGGGCCGTGCTTGCGGTCGAAGTGCCTGTGGAGCAGTACGTTGTCCATGTTGGCCGCCTGGGGAGAGGCCGCCAGCAGCTCGGTGTGGAACGCCATGTCGGCCACGGCTTCCAGGGTCAGGGCGCACTTCACGGAATCCATGGGATCCTTGCCCCAGGTGAAGGGCCCGTGGGAGCGGACGAGGACGGCGGGGACGTGCATGGGATCCAGGTGCAGGGTCTCGAAGGTCTCGCAGATGACCCGGCCGGTCTCAAGCTCGTATTCGCCCCGGATCTCTGCCTCGGTCATGGCGCGGGTGCAGGGGATCTCGCCGCCGAAGTGGTCCGCGTGGGTGGTGCCGTAGGGGCGGATGCCGCGTCCGGCCTGGGCGTAGATGACGGCCCAGGTTGAGTGGGTGTGGGTGATGCCGCCGACGGAGGGGAACCGCCGGTAAAGCTCCAGATGGGTTGGTGTGTCGGAGGAGGGATTGAGATTTCCCTCAACGGTTTTCCCGGTCTCCAGATCCACCACGGGGAACAGCTCGGGTCTGAGCTCGTCGTACTCCACGCCGGAGGGCTTGATGACCACAAGGCCGCGCTCCCGGTCGATGCCGGACACGTTGCCCCAGGTGAAGATCGCCAGCTTCCAGGCGGGGATCTTCATGCAGGCGTCATAGACCTGCTGTTTCAGTTCTTCAAGCATAATGATTATCCTGTCTTTATTCTATTTGGTTTTTTTAGGGGACTTTATTAGGGGACTTTAAATGAGTATCCCTTGATTAGCTGAAAAACGGTCAACAGAACAACATGGTCAACCACCCTGTCTAATGCGCGTTTCGATCGCTGTTTCCGAGGCCCCCGAGGAAACCGTGGAACTTGTTCCACGCATGTTTCAGCTGACGTAACGTGGTCCGCGCGAAGCCATGGGATACCCAATTGATTTTCGATTCAGATGTGATCAGCAAAGATTATGCTCCCCGGCCAAGGTGGACCCGCACGAGGGCCACCTTCGGCCTGAGATGGTGGCCCTCGTGCCGCCCGCCCCGCGCAGGGGCGTACAATCCGCAAAGGCGAAGCCTTTGCTTCCTTTCTCCGCCGACCGCAGTCGGCGTCCCCCTTTTGTGAAGTTCAGATTGAACTTCATCCTTCTCCGCCGACGGAGCAGGAGTGCTCCGTCGTGGCTCTGTTTGTAAAGCGGAAGCTTTGGGGCCTTTGCTGACGTAAAGCCCCCTTTAATCCACAAACTCAAACGAGATGTCGTCGATCCAGACTTCGTCTCCCTCGCCGCAGCCGGCCTCCCGGAGCTTGTCGATGATGCCGTATTTGGTCAGAGAGCGCTCGAAGTACATCATGGACTCCCGGTCGTTGAAGTTGACCCGGCCCACCAGCGCGTCGATCCAGGCGCCCTCCGCATGGTAGGAGCCGTCGTCGGCCCGGCGGATGACGACGTTTTCGGCGGCGGGCAGATCGAAGGCCTCGTCCTCCGGGGTGATCTCGGTTTCATAGGTGAGCACCGGGGGAAGCTCCCGGAGCATGGCGGCGATTTTGTCCACCAGCGGCTTCAGCCCCAGCTTTTTCGCGGCGGAGAGATAGACCACCTCGTATCCGGCCCCTCGGCATTCCTCCTCCAGCGCGGCGCATTCGGGGGAAAGCTCCGTCAGCAGGGGGAATTCCTCCTCGCCGTCCACCAGAAGATCCGCCTTGTTGGCCGCTACGATCCGGGGACGGGAGGCCAGCTCGGGAGAGAACTTCAGAAGCTCCTCGGAGATGGTCCGGAAGTCCTCGAGGGGCGTCCGTCCCTCTTCTCCGGAGACGTCCACCACCTGCACCAGCATCCGGCACCGCTCGATGTGCCGCAGAAACGCCGTGCCGAGCCCCGCTCCCTCGGATGCCCCCTCGATGAGGCCGGGGATGTCCGCCATGACGAAGCCGGATTCGCCGCCTGTGGACACCACGCCGAGGGAAGGCTCCAGCGTCGTGAAGTGATAGGCCGCGATTTTCGGGGTGGCGGAGGACAGGGCGGCGAGGAGGGAGGACTTGCCCGCGGAGGGAAGACCCGCCAGACCCACGTCCGCGATCATCTTCAGTTCCAGGATCACGTCCCGTTCCTCGCCGGGCAAACCTGCCTTGGCGAACCGGGGGATCTGCCTGGTGGGCGTCGCAAAGTGACGGTTGCCCCATCCGCCGCGGCCCCCTCTGCAGAGGATGAAGTCCTCGTCGCCGGACATGTCGTGGATGATCTTTTCCGAATCGGCGTCCCGGATCAGGGTGCCCCGGGGAACCAGGATGACGGTGTCCTCGCCGTTAGCGCCGTGGAACTTCTGCCCTGTGCCGTCGCCGCCGTTCTGGGCCGCGAATTTCCGGTGGTAGCGGAAGGCCAGGAGGGTATTGGAGCCCTCATCGATGCGGAAGACGATGTTTCCCCCGTTCCCGCCGTCGCCGCCGTCCGGACCGCCCTTGGCCACGTATTTCTCCCGGCGGAAGGAGACCACGCCGTTCCCGCCGTTCCCGGCCTTGACGTGGATTTTGATTTTGTCTATAAACATGGAAAAGGAAGCAAACGCTTCGCGTTTGCGGATTTTGATCCCGTTGCGCACGGGAGGCGCCGGGAGGGACCCAGCTCAAGCCGCAGGGCCCCTCCCGGAGGTCCCTTGGCTATATGGTTTCGCAGACAGCGCGTTTTTGTATCCGAATCTGATTGTTCTTCCCACGCTTCGCGGCTGAACAGGGAGCTGTCCCCGCGCGGACCCGTTTCCCCGGCCGAAGAAAACAGAATGCGGAACGCGCTCTCAGGCCAGGGACGCGCCGTCGTGAAACGAAGCTTTCGGTTCAGCGCCGCGGTTTTTAGCGGATGCAGCGATCAGCTCCGCTCAAGTGCCATGTGCCATGCCGTTCAGCAGAACATCTCCTTCGCTAAATCGGACAGGATGCCGATGCCCTTCACGATGTCCTCGTCGGAGGGGGTGGAGTAGTTGAGACGGAAGGAATCGGAGGGAGCCTCCGTGTCGCAGTTGAAGGCGGTTCCGGGCACCACGGCCACCTTCCGCTCCAGCGCCTTCTTCACAAAGTCCGCGGAGCTCGCGCCGTCCGGCAGGGTGCACCACAGGAAGAGGCCTCCCTCGGGACGGGTGTACTTCACGCACTTCGGTATGTGCTTGTCCAGCTCGGACAGCATGAGCCCGGCCTTCTTCGCGTAGATCTTTTGGATCTCGGCGATGTGGCCGTCCAGGTCCCGCTCCGTCATGTACCGATAGCAGAGCATCTGGAAGAAGATGTTGGTGTGCACGTCCTCCACCTGCTTGGCCACCACCATCTTCTGGATGACGGGAGCCGGACCGCAGGCGTAGCCGATGCGCATGCCGGCCGAGAGGATCTTGGAGAAGGAGGAGCAGTACATGACCAGCCCGTCCTCGTCGAAGGACTTGTAGGTGGGGACCTCCTCGCCGGCGAACCGCAGTTCCCCGTAGGGGTTGTCCTCGAAAATCAGCACGCCGTACTTCTTCGCGATCTCATAGACCCGCTTCCGGTTCTCCAGGGTGGAGGTGACGCCGGCGGGGTTCTGGAAGGTGGGGA
>CACYWX010000359.1 GCA_902778205.1 uncultured Ruminococcus sp.
GGGGTGCCTTCCTTCTTCATCCGCTTGTCCTCTACAATCCTTGCCTTGACCTCGACGATCATTTTCGCGAGATTGGCTTCGCACTCCTCCGCGGTCTTCGCGTAGACAGTATGGACTTTCCTCTTTCCGTCGGCATTCTTCGGGGTGTACCGTCCCTCGTACAGGCTTTCTCCGATCCGGTATACCCCGCCTGTTCCGGGTTTGCGGTACTTTCCCCGGTAGGGCAGAAACGGTTCCCTCTCTGCTTCAGAAGACTTCACAGACCGCTCTGACGGCCTTTCTGCGGCGTCCCATTCCTCGTTCCTTCCAAAGCCCTTCTCGATCTTTTCTGCTGCTTGGACGCGCATCTGATCGGTCACGTGGCTGTAAACGTCGATCGTCGTGGCGGAGGACACATGACCGATCACCGCCGAAAGGGTCTTGATATCCATTCCGTGTTCCAATGCCGTGGAGCAAAATGTGTGACGAAGATCCTGAAAGCGACTCACTTTACACCCGGCGTGTTCCTCCACCCGGCGCATCTTTTTCCTCACGGAACTCGGATCCCGCGGAGAATCCTCCTTGACGGGAGACGGGAACATCCACCGGGAATCCGTCGTTTTCCGATATTCCCGCAGGACGTTTACCACCGATTGAGGGAGGATCACCGTGCGGAGGGATGCCTTTGTCTTCGGCTCGGATAGTTGAAGTTCCCCATTCAGGCGGTTGACCGTCCGCTCGACGCGAAGTTCTCCTGTTTCCATGTCGAGATCCTCCCACATCAAGGCGCAGATCTCTCCCCGCCGGAGTCCCGTTGCCAGCTCCAGCAAAGCCAGCTCATAGCAGCCCTCTTCTCTGGCCTGAATGAGGAACCGTCGCATTTCCTCATGGGTCAGCACCTGCATCTCTCTGGATTTTTTCGGCGGGAGTTTGCATCCGACAGCAGGATTCACGGAGATCAGACCTTCCTTCTTTGCCTTTTCAAGGGCAGCGTAGCAGGCCGTATGGCAGGAGCGTATCATCGGTTCGGACAGTCCGCTGCCGTATCTGTCCCGCCGGATCAGCCTCCCGTCCTTTTTCAGTTTCGCGTAGAACTGCTGCAAATCCGATTGTGACAGCTGATCGAGGGGGATCCCTCCGAGTTCCGGGACGATATGCAGATAAATACGGGTTTCATAGCTTTTCTGTGTAGTCGGACGGATCCCGGGCTTGCACCACGTCTGATACCACAGGTCGATCCACTCCCCGAAGGGCATGGAGGGCGCGGCGCGGGAAGGCAGTTTTCTGTTCAGTTCTGAACATTCCTCTTTCAGCCTGTCCAGTTTTTCGATGCACTCGGCTTTGGTACGGGCGAGGACATTCCTGGTTTTCGGCAGATTCTTTTCATCATAGCCTATGACGACGCGACCTTCCCACCGCCCGTCTTTTCTCAGGCGGACGGCCCCTTCTCCGGGCTTTCGCTTTCTTCCCAAGGTTTCAGCTCCTTTCCGAATAAGTCTTCCATAAAGTCCCCGACCACTGCCGCCGCGTTTCTCTGCATATCCGTCGTCACATGCCCGTAGACGTCAAGCGTGAAACTGGCGTTGGTATGGCCGAGGATCTGCGCGAGAGATTTCGGATCAACGCCGGCGGCGATCGCATTGGTCGAGAATCCGTGGCGAAGATCGTGAAAGCGCAGGTTCGGCAGCCCGGCCCGGCGCAGGATCTTCTTCAGGCATTCGTAGGCGGCGGTAGGAGAGACGGGCTTCGCAGGATCCCGCAAGCTGGGAAAGATCCACTCCGAGACAGCTTCTGTCTTCCTCTTTTTCAACAGGTGGAGGGTACTGGCCGGGAGAAGGATGGTCCTTGCGCCGCGCTCCGTCTTCGGGTCGCCCAGTTCCAGTTCACCCCCTCCTTTCTCTGTGAGTGTATGCCGGATCCGGAGCGTTCCCGCATCCTCGTCGAAGTCTTCCCAGCGCAGCCCGCAGATCTCGCCTTTCCGCAGTCCGGTGGTACATTCCGTGTAGAAGAAATCCTTCCACAGGGGTTCGGCTTCAATGGCCTCCATGAACCGGCCCTGCTGTTCCCGATTGAATACGTTCAGCGGCTTTCTGACTGCTTTCGGAAGGGTTGCCCCATCCGTCGGATTGGAGGGGATGAGCCGCGCTCCGACTGCCGCCTTCATCGCCTGATGGAGAACGGCATGGATCCCGCGCACGGTGTTCGGGGATAAGCCGGTATCACCGTCCTTTGTCGCTTTTTCTCTTCCGTTGGCCAGGAGCGTGTTGTACAGTTTCTGGATATCGGTTGGGGTGATGAGGCGGATCGGTTTGCCCCCGAGTATCCTTCTGACGGGAGCAAGGGAGGAGCGGTATCTCTCTTCGGTGCTCTTTCGCACGCTGGGGGAGACGTAATCCTCAAGCCAGCGGTCCAGCCAGTCGTCGAGGTACATGGCGGATTCTTCCGTCAGATTTACGTTCCTGTGCTGTTCGATGGCGCGGTGTAGCTTGGGAAGGAGCTCTTTCTGCGTCTTCGCGAACACGGATTTGTAGATCGGCAGCCCATCCTTCCGGTGCCCGACGACGATCCGGCCTTCCCAATACCCATCCGAGCGTTTGCGCACCATGCCGTCTCCATCCGGGCGGCGTTTCGTTTTTGCCATGGGATCACCTCGCTTTCTCAGACACACAACATACCACAACACGGGGGGAATATCCAGCCCTTTCGGAACTTTATCAGTTTGGACACAATTGGCAGTTAGATCTTCACGCCGAAAGAATGACCCTCATTTGAAATTAGGGTCATTCCTGCGGACATATCGTGAATGAGTGTCGGTTCAGGCGACAGTCATTTCCTAATCTCCACACTTTTCAAAGATAAAGACAAGTCAAGAAGAAATCAGAGACGGTTTTCGAGAGCCGTACCGGGCGAAGGCTATTCTTTGACTACTGCGAAGAAGATTTTTCCTCGTCCCGCTTTACGACGTGGGGGTATCCTGCGCGGTCGGATCGGTCGGATCAACCACAACCACGTCCTTCCTCGGAGTCCCCGACATGGGGAAAGCGGCATTCAGTCTTTCCAGATGGTTTTGGAGCTCATCTGAAATCTCACGCATGCCTTCCCAGTCATGGTCATGCGTTGCCTTGATGCACTTGTCCAGCGCGTCGTTGTATGCCCGCAGACTCCGAAGAAAGTCTCTCCCCGGGTAGAAACCATATTGCCGGATCATGGGAAGCACTTCCTCCGTTACCCATTTCGCAAACTGTTCACCGAGCGGCAGTCTCGAATGGAAGAGCAGACGATAGAAATCGCTTTCGCATACGGAGCGATAAATTCCCGTATCGAGTAATAAGGGCTACTTGATGCGAGAGTCTGTCCCGTAAGAAATGCGAAATTGGAAAACATAACAGATGCGGTATTGCGAGTGCCTATCGCCATAACATACTGATGAATACCAGAATATCTTGTTGCATCATTGCGAAGAAGAGGCTTCAAAACGTTCTGGACTCCATTTACAAGAGTGGTACTTGACGGAATATCCGCCGTAGAGATGAGCTTTATGCCTGCTTCTCTGGTTGTATAATTTACTTCTGCTCTTCGAGGGTAATCTGCAGGTCGATGGTCGTGTAGCCGCCGCCCACGTTCAGGGTGCCGTCGGTGACGTAGCTGCTGCTGTTGCCGCTGTTGCCGCCGTTGCTGCCATACCCGCCGTAGCCGCCGTAGCCGCCGTAGCCGCCAAAGCCGCCGAAGCCAAAGCCGAAGGGCCAGTTGCCGTAGTAGTTACCATAGTCGTTGTAGTTGTTCTGCATCATGGACACGTTGTTATAGCGCACCACGGTGACAGTCACGGTATCGCCGGGCTTGAACTTGTCCAGCAGCGTGGTCAGCTCGCGCATGGTCTTGACCCGCTCGCCGTTGATGGCGGTGATGAAGTCGTACTGCTTCATGCCGGCCTTCTCGGCGGCGCTGCCCTCGTTGATAGTGTAGGCGCAGACGCTGGCCGGGGGATAGTCGTTCATGGCGTCGTC
>CACYWX010000360.1 GCA_902778205.1 uncultured Ruminococcus sp.
AATATCTGGCGGCACAGCCGGATAAGCGCCTGCCGGCCGACGAAGTCTTCACCCTCTTCCGTCCGGTCATGGATGCTCTGGAGAAAGTGCACGCCGAAAATACGATCCACCGCGATATCGCTCCGGACAACCTGATGCTTCTGAAGAATCACAGCCTGAAGCTGATGGATTTCGGAGCTGCCCGTGTTGTCAATTAAAGCGATCCGCGGTCGATGTCGATCGTCCTGAAGTCCGGCTATGCACCGATCGAGCAGTACAGCCAGAAGGGAAATATCGGTCCGTGGACCGATATCTACGCTCTCTGTGCGACCATGTACCGCTGCATCACCGGGAAGAAACTGGACGATTCCCTTGACCGTCGATTTGAAGATACCACAGTCTGGCCGTCCGAAATGGGCATCGCCATCAGCCCGCAGCAGGAAGCCATCCTGAAGAAGGGCCTGTCCCTTGAGATCAGGGACCGCTTCCAGAATATCGGCGAGATGAAGGCCATGCTGGCACAGGCCGGTTCTGCATCCGATACAGGAAAGATCAAGAAGCCGGTAACCGCGCCAGGCGGCGCCACTGCCGGAAAACAGACAACAGGAGGGGACTCCGGTTCTTCTTCCACTCCGGCACCGGTCCCGCTGATGAAGCGGCTGCTGATCCCGGGCATCGCTGCACTTCTGGTCGTGCTCGTCATCGGCGGCATTGTCCTCAGCCGCCGGAACCGGAACCCGGAAACCGCTCCGGCCGAAACCCAAAACGTCGACACGCCCGAGACAGAGGCTGTCCCCGCATCCGATCCGGACGGCGCGGAAGAGGCGGAGAATCACCAAAACACCTCGGTCACCGTCACCCCGGAGCTGATCCTCAGAGCGGAGCCCGGCAATCCTCCCTCCTTCCCCGACGACGGCAAGGTCCGCGCGGCGTATGCCGTCAACTACGGGCCCGCCGGAAAGATCACGGGAACCTCCATGAAGGACGTGTCGGACCGGATGACCAAGGCGGAGGCCGTTCCGAATCTCGGGTACCGGTTCGTCTGCTGGTCCGACGGGAGCACCGATCCCGTGCGGCAGGACACTCCCGACAACGTGAAGGAGAACACGGTCTTTACGGCGTACTTCGACTACGACGTGCTGGACATGCCCGTCATCGCCGTCGACACGGTGACCGGCCGGGACGTGCAGTCCAAGACGGAGTACATCCTGGCGGACTTCCGGATCTGCGGCACGGACGACGCCTGGGCCATGTCGGAGACGGTGCAGATCCGGGGCCGGGGCAACAACTCCTGGGGCTACGAGAAGAAGTCCTACAAGATGAAGTTCCCCGAGAAGGTGAACCTCTTCGATCTGGGCACCGGCAAGGACAAGGTCTGGGTCCTTCTGGCCAACGTCTGCGACCAGTCCCTCCAGCGGAACCACGTGGCCCTGGAGCTGGCGCGGCAGCTGGAGGGCATCGACTTCTCCCCCGCCTCCCTGTCCGTGGAGGTCTATCTCAACGGCGAATACCGGGGCGTGTACCTGCTGGCGGAGGAGATCCGGGATTCCAAGGCCCGGGTGCGCATCGACAGCGACGGGTATGAGACGGAAACCGACATCGGCTATCTGGTGGAGCTGTCCTCCTACGCCTCCGGGGACGTGTTCTCCGCGGGCGGCAAGAACTATCAGATCCACAGCGACCTGTCGGAGGATCAGTCCGTCCGGCTGAAGCAGAAGCGGTTCATCACGGAATATCTGACGGAATGCCTGGACGCCCTGAAGTCGGGGGACCGGGAGGAGATCGAGCGGCTCATCGACGTGGACTCCATGGTGGACACGTATCTGGCGGAGGAGGTCGTGAAGAACCTGGACACCGGATGGGACAGCTTCTACCTGTACAAGGAAAAGGGCGGAAAGCTGTTCATCGGGCCCATCTGGGACTTCGACCTGTCCCTGGGCAACGCCAACGAGGGGGAGGAGACCATCGACGGGCTCTTCGCGGCGACACGATCCGGCTCCGGCGGCGGCAATCCCTGGTGCTACCGGCCCATGGAGCTCTCCTGGTTCCGGGAGCTGGTGCTGGCCCGGTGGGAGGAGATCAAGCCCAAATATGTGGACACCATCCCCGGCGCGGTGCGGGAGGAGGGCTCGTCGAAGCTCCGTTCCTACGAGCGCAACTTCATCCGCTGGCCCATCTTCGGCACCACCCAGAACCGGGAAACCGAGGCTATCCGGCGGCTGAAGAACTACACCCAGCACTACGAGTATCTGGCGAGCTGGGCCGAGCAGCGCATCGCCTGGCTGGACGAGACCTACCACAAGGACAATTTCACGACCATGAAGCTGTCCTCCGGCGGCGGCTCCGCGGACGAGGCGGGCTTCTCAAACGAAGAGACGAAGAAGCTGCTGGAATCCCTGACGGACATCACGGCGAAGGGCGTGCGGGATGTGAAGACCACGGTGGACGGCTTCGGCGGGGAGGGCGTGGAGAACCTCTTCGACGGGGAGGCCGGTACCAAATACTGCTGGTCCTGCTACGGGGAGACCGACATCACCTTCTCCCTGAAGGAGGCGGACGCGCCCACCCACTACGCCTTCATGACGGCCAACGACACCAAGAGCTACTGGACCCGCAATCCGGAGAAGTGGACCATCTGCGGCTCCGCGGACGGAAAGTCCTGGGATGTGCTGGCCAACGTAAAGAAGGGGCGCAGTCTCCTGCCGAAGGAGAACTACACCTGGAGCGTGTTCGCCCTCGACACCACGGGAAAGTATCAGTATTACAAAATCCACATCGAGAACGACGACATCGTGCAGTTCGGAGAGTTCGCCCTGCTGAAGTGAGCGGACCAAGCCGGAAAACCGCCCGCATCGGTCTTGAACAGGCTGACGCGGGCGGTTTGTTATTCGGTTTGCTGCGCGGTTACGGGATGATCCGCACCGGGCAGGACCTGACGGTTTTCGTTCGGGAAACGGTGTCCGTCCCGTTATCGTTTTGTCATCGGGGAAAAACGGTCATCTCCGGGAGACGGTGAACAGCGAATAGAAGTAACCCTTCTGCGCCATGAGATCGTCAAAGGTCCCCCGCTCCGAAACCCCGCCGTTTTTCAGCGCGAACAGACCGGTGCACCGGCGCAGGATGTTCTCGTCCAGATCGTGGGTGACGATGACGCGGGTGTAGCCGTCCAGCTTCAGAATGGCGTCCAGCACCTCAAAGGAGGTCTCCGCATCCAGGGACGCCGTGGCCTCGTCCACGAACAGCACCGGGGTCCTGCGCAACAGCGCCCGGGCGATGGAGATCCGCTGCCGCTCGCCGCCGGAGAGACCGGAGCCGTTCTCGCCGCAGAGATAATCCGCTCCCTTTGCGTCGACGAGCTTTTTCAGCCCGGACAGCCGCACCGCGCGGTCGATCTCCTCCTCCGGGAATTCGGAAAACATGGTGATGTTGTCGCGGATGGTGCTGTTGAAGACGAACACGTTCTGCTGAATCATGGACACAAGATCGTAGAGCGAGTCCGCAGATACGGTTCTGAGCTCGCGTCCGTCGTAGAGGATCTCGCCCCGATAGTTTTTCGAGGACGCCATCAGCAGATTCAGAATCGTCGATTTGCCGCTGCCGGAGCCGCCCACCAGCGCGTAGCAGCCCCCGGCGACGAGCTCCATGTCCACACCGCGCAGCACGGGCTTTCCTTCCTCGTAGGCAAACGCAAGGTCTCTGACCGAGATTCCCACGGTGAGACGCGGCGGGATCTCTTCGCCCTCGTCGGGGACATTTTTGCTGAGCGCTCCGGCCAGCTTGTCAATCAGGCCATAGGCGGACATCATCCCGGCGAAGAACGTCGGGAACGCCTGAATGGGCCCCAGCACGTAGTTCAGCAGCTGAACGAACACGATGGCGGTACCTGCCGTGATGCCCCTGCCCGAGAGCGCCAGCGCGGCGGCCACGAAGAACACGCCGAACTGCAGAACGGC
>CACYWX010000361.1 GCA_902778205.1 uncultured Ruminococcus sp.
GCTCCTGGGCCTGCCCGACGGCTTCCACCCTCTTCGCCGCGAGATCTGCCTGCTTTGCGAGGAGCTCCTGCTTCTGGGCAAGGAGCTCCGTGTTTCCGGGATCCAGCTTCAGGAGCTTCTCGACGTCCTTGAGCTCCTTCGATATGGCCGCGGATTCTTTGTTTATTTCTTTCAGAGCAGCGGAAAGGCCCGTTGTGTCGCCGCCGATCTCCACGGTGATCCCCTGGATCTTGTCAGCCATCGCTCCCCGCCTCCTTTCTCTGGTTCGTTCCGTACTTTTCCCGGAGCGCTTTGCGGTCCGGCTCCGTCTGCTCGAGGATCCAGCACTTGTCAAGATATTCCCGCCCGCCCGCGGTCTGGTTCAGCATGTGGATCAGCCCATCCCGCAGGAGCACGCGGTATGTATAATAGCAAAGCCCGTCAACCTCGAGGAGGGATATGCGCGCATAGTCCGCCACGATCTTCTCCGGCCGTGTGAGTATAGCATAATGTCCCGTATCGTCTTCGGTGTCCGGACAATACGGGAGCCTCAGTTTTTTGCGCCGTCGACCTTTCCGTGGATGAACTGCGCGTATTCGATCATGATCTGCTTCACGACCGGGACCGGGATGTCCGCGAGCATGTCCTCGGTGATCGTCTTCCCCTCGCGGTTTTCGGAGAGGCACTCCGCGAGCGTTTCGTAAAGCTGCGCGAGAGCCTGCGGATTCCCGGATTCCATGGCCGCGATTTTTTCGATCATGCGCTTCGAGGCGGGGAGAACGTGCAGGATCTCCCCGTCCGGCGCTTCCACTTCAAGAGTGGGGATGTCGTAGGTTTTGAGTGAGAGCATGTTCTCCTCCCCGAATTAAGATCCCGAGAGCTGCGGGATCGTCTCGTCGATCTGGATCAGCGTCCCGTTGGCGTCGTGCGGCAGGGCTGTGAACTCCGGATTCACGACGGTCTCGGCGTCTTTGGCGAATGCCAGCTCGAAGCCCGCCTCGTTCTTCCCGACAATCGTGACGCGAAGATCCCCGTCCGCCGCGTCCGTGTGGACAAAGCGGATCACGTACTTCTTGCCGTCGTCCGAGCCGCCGCCGATCTTGAGCGTGCGCTTCCCGGCCGCCTGGGCCGTGGCCGCGGTCGTGGTCAGCGTCGCGCGCGCGATCAGCTTCTTGAGCGTCTCCATGTTCCAGGTCATGATCCCGGTTTTGAACGAGGCCTCCTCGTCCGTTGTGATGATCTTCGAGACGCGCCCGAGATCGTCGATGGCCTTGTAGGTCGTGGGCTTGTAGGAGAGCGTCGCGCCGCCCTTGATGTAGCCGAGCCGCTTGGCGGCCGTCTCGATCGCGTTTTCCTGCGGGATCGACCCGCTGAACTCGTCGATATAGACCTCGCCGGAGCCCAGGACAATTCTGTCCGACATGGTTATGTCCTCCTCTTCTTGTCTGTGATCGTGAAGGTGTACGTGATCTGGTACACCGACTCGTAATAATTCATTTCCTCATGCTTCCGCGGACTGAACCGCTCGATCAGGCTCTCCAGCCTGTCCTCCGTTTCCCAGTCCTTCCCGGTCGTGTAGAGCTCCACCGTTACCGTGTCCGCGCGCGTCGTGACGCCGCCGTATTCGTCCGAGGACGTGATCACCGTGTCCCCGATCCTCCACGAGATGAACGGCGAGACCGGATCCGTGAGGTCTCCGTATGCGTAGGGGATCCCCATCTCGTCGAGGATCCTCTCCATGACTTCGCGCGTTTTCATAGTTTCCCGATCTCCTCCTTCACGAGCTCCGGCAGCCGCTTCTCAGCGAGCGCCGCGCCGTATGAGATGTGCGGGATCGGCTTCGTGTTCCCGTGCAGCCGGTGATTCACGTCCACGATCCGGTGTCCGTGCTCCAGAAGATGCGTCAGCCGGTAGTGAGGATCCTCCACCTGCCACCGGATCCGCGCGTTCATATCGTCCTCGAAGACGGTCTTCAGCTGGAATGCCTTCACATAAGCCCCCGACCGGCTCCGGAACGTGGCGTGAGCCTTGATCTCGTCGTTGGTCTCTTTGGCGCACTGGCGCACAGCCTTTTTCACTGCCGCGCCCGCGCCTTTCTGATACCCCTGCATGACAAGATCGATTTTTTCTCCGATCGCTTCGATCTTGATCTTCTCAGGCATGGATCCCGACCCTCCTCTCACAGTACAGCTCGCACCAGTCCCCGTCCCGGAAGGAACGGTATATGGCCAGCACCTCGCCCCTGTGGGTGGTCAGCCGGTCCTCGCCGTGATAGTACTCGCCCCGCACCGTGAAGA
Organism: uncultured Ruminococcus sp.; assembly: GCA_902778205.1. Classification (GTDB taxonomy): domain Bacteria; phylum Bacillota; class Clostridia; order Oscillospirales; family CAG-272; genus UMGS1696. The sequence goes on from CACYWX010000361.1 coordinate 2,277, forward strand.
CCGCCTGCGGCTTCAGCCCGATGGCCGCCGCCTGAAAGTATTCCCGCTGCGTGATCTCCGATTTCCGGGCGGGGACCCGGCGTCCGCCGATCACGACGGAGGTGTGCTCAATCGCCGTCGCCATAAGTCCCCTCCGTGTCGTATTTCATGGATGCCCGGATATTCTCGTAGCATTTCCCCCATCGCTCGGCGTCCGGCTCCGTCCAGCCGTAAGCCTTGACGTAGAACCGGACCGCCTGAACGTACAGAGGATGGCTTTCCACGGGAGCGGTCACGCCGGCGGAGCGCAGATCGGCGGAGCAGGCGCGGATCAGCGCGAGGACCGTGGAATCATTGGTGTCGTCGTCCGCCGCGATCCCCGCCGCCAGCCGCGCCTCGGCGATTACGGTTTTTCCGGTCATGATCCGCTCCTCCTCTCATCAGGTGCCGGATTTCAGCTCGGCAAACGCCTTGGTGCTCATCACCTTGCCGTCCGCAAGAGTCCAGGCCGCGAAATCGGTCTTGCGGGCGAGCACGTGCTCCTCGTAGTGCACCTCCACGTCGGCGTTCATGTTGGAGACGTAGCCCTTGCCGAAGTTGCCGATCACCACCTTGCCGGAGGTCGCGCCGTCCTCGGCCTTCACCGGCAGACCGAAGATCCGGCCCACACCGCCCGCGGTCACGTCGGGAATGAAGATCGGGCGCTTGTTGTCGTCGAGGATGTTGGCCAGCTTCGTCCAGATGGTCGCGGAATCCGCGTAGACGGAGGAGCCGGGGATGTAGCCCGCAAGGATCTTGGACATGGCCGCGGTCAGGTTCGCGTAGGTGATCCCGGCGGAGGCGGTGTAGGTCACCACCTGCGGGGTGGAAGTCTCGGCCTCCAGCGCGGTGATGACGCCCTGAGGCTGGTTGTTCGCGGAGCCGGTGCCGGTGAAGAAGGCCGCGGCCAGCGCGTTGGAAACCTTCTCGGCCAGCTTCCGTCTGAGGAACGCCTCGAAGTTGTCCAGGCTCATGGTGTAGAGCTTCCAGGACACCGCCACGCCCTTGGAGAGATCGTAGCCGTCCAGATCGATGGTGCCGGAGGTCATTGCGCCCTCGGTCGTGGCCACAGTCTCCGCGGTCCATGCGCCGTCGCCGGTCACGTCCGCGTAAGGAATGGAGACCTTGCCGTTGACATAGGTGCGGGAGGGCTCGGAATCCGCGATGACGGGATGCAGCTGACCCATCTCCTCCCAGATGTCCTTCATCATGGTGGTGGGGATCAAGGCGGCGTGGGAGGAAGCGGCCTGAGTCGCGTTCAGCAGCTCGCGGTTCACCGCGTTGAAGGCTCCGGCCTCGTCCGCGTCCATCGTCTTGTGCATCATGGCCTTGAGGAAGGCGCGCTTGTACTCGGTGGACGCGAGGATCGTCTCACGGTCACCTGAGACGGCGAGCGCCGCGGCCTGCCCGGTCACGCGGGAGCCACGTTCCAGTGCCTCGAGGTTGGCCTCAGCCTTCGCCTCCTTGTCGTACTGGGCGTCCAGCGCCTCGATCTCCTTGCTTTTCGCCTCGAATTCCTCGAGCTTGCCCTCGTCGAGCAGTCCCTTAGCCTCCGCCATCAGAGCGGCGCGGGATTCGTTGTACTTCTGCTTGTTCATCTTCTCTGTGCTCCTTTCAGC
>CACYWX010000362.1 GCA_902778205.1 uncultured Ruminococcus sp.
CTTCGCCGCCACCTTCCTCTTCCTGGCCTGAACATAAAGAAGAAAACAGGCAGCGGATATTGAGAATAAACAAAGAAAAAACGACAGAGCCACAAACGGAGGCAGATTTCATACAAACGAAAAAACGCGGAGCTGTCTTGATTTTCTGCAAGCCTTCATCGCGCCCCCTGTCATGCGCGTTTCGATCGCTGTTTTCGAGGCTCCCGAGAAAACCGTGAAATCCCATCTCCGATGGAATTTCACGCATGTTTCAGCTGACGCACCGTGGTCCGCGCGAGGATTTGGGTTACACTATCGATTTTCGATTCAGATGTGAGCAATCAGGATTATGCTCTCCGGCCAAGGGGGACCCGCACGAGGGGCACCGATTTGCTTGCAAATCAGTCGGCCATGAGATGGTGTCCCTCGTGCCGCCCGTCCCGCGCAGGGATATAAGATCCGGAAACCCGAAGGGTTTCCTTCCTCTATGAGGTGTGATATGAGACAAGCTTTTTCCCTTGACGGCGTCTGGCTCGGCGCGTTCGGCACGGATTATCCCTGCACCGCCCGGACCTTCGCCGACTGCGCCGGTATGACCGAAATCCCGGCTGCCGTCCCCGGCGCGCTCGAGACCGACCTCGAGGCCGCCGGCATCCTCCCGGAGCTGTTCCGGGGCGAGAACATCCTGAAGGTTCAGGATTTTGAAAACGTCACCTACTGCCTGAGCCGGACCTTCGACTACCGGCACGAGGACGGATCCGCCGACACCCTGGTCTTCGAGGGCCTGGACTGCTTCGCCTCCGTGTACATCGACGGGTGTCTCGTGCTTGAGGCGGACAACATGCTGATCCCGTGGCGGGTACCGCTCTGCGGAAGCGCGACCACGGACCTGCCCCTGGGCGCGCCGCTTGAGGACGGGGAGCACGAGCTGTTCGTGGTGCTGCGTCCCGCGTCCGTGGAGGCCAGACGGTATGTCTCCGAGCCCGCGGAGGCCCATCAGAAATACGGATACGACTCCATCCGCGTCCGCAAGGCTCCCCATATGTACGGCTGGGACATCATGCCCCGGGCGGTGTCCTGCGGCATCTGGCGGCATGTGAAAATCGAGCGGACCCCCGTCTTCCACGTGAAGGACGTGTTCCTCTACGCCGCCTCCGCCGACGAGAAGAGCGCGCGGCTGAAGATCCTCTACAATACCGACATCGGCGCGGAGAACGTCCACCGCTTCACCATGCGGATCACCGGCCGGTGCGGGGACTCCGTCTTCCGGTACGAGGACGGCATGTGGCACACGGGGTATCTCTTCACCCTGGACGTGCCGTCGCCGAGGCTCTGGTGGCCCCGGAACTACGGCGCGCCGGACCTGTACGACGTGACGGCGGAGCTGATCCGGGACGGGGAAGTGATCGACACCTATCAGACCCGCTTCGGCATCCGCACCGTGGCCCTGGACCGCACCTCCACCACGGATAAAGAAGGGAACGGCGAGTTCTGCTTCCAGATCAACGGAAAAAAGATCTTCGCCATGGGCTCCAACTGGGTCCCCGTGGACGCCTTCCACTGGCGGGACGAGGAGCGGCTTCCGAAGATCCTGCCCATGCTGGACGAATTGGGCTGCAACATCGTCCGGTGCTGGGGCGGCAACGTCTACGAGAACGATTATTTCTACAATTGGTGCGACGAGCACGGCGTCATGATCTGGCAGGACTTCGCCATGGCATGCGGCATCTATCCGCAGGATCCCATGGCGTCCGACTGGGGCGGCTTCGCGCGGAACCTCTACCGGGAGGTCAAGACCACCGTGACCCGCCTGCGCAACCATCCGGCCATCATCCTCTGGGCCGGGGACAACGAGTGCGACTGCGCCTACAACTGGGGCGGCGAGCACCGGGATCCCAACGGCAACGCGCCCACCCGGACCGTCATCCCGGAGGCCCTGCGCACCGTGGATTTCTCCCGCCCCTATCTGCCCTCGTCTCCCTATATCGACGAGGAAGCCTTCCGCTCCGGCGGTGAGATCTCCGAGAACCACCTGTGGGGCCCGCGGGATTACTTCAAGGGGAATTTCTACAGGAATACCGTCTGCCACTTCGCCTCCGAGACCGGCTATCATGGCTGCCCGTCCCCGGATTCCCTCCGGAAATACATCGACGAGGACCATCTCTGGCCCTGCCTGGGCGACAGACAGTGGCTGGTCCACGCGGCAACCATGGAGGCGAAGGAGGATCAGCCCTACGGCTACCGCATCGGACTTATGTGGCGTCAGGTGGAAACCCTTTTCGGCAAAGGAGGCCCGGCGACGGACAATCTGGAGAACTTCTCCCTGGCCTCCCAGATCTCCCAGGCCGAGGCGAAGAAGTACTTCGTCGAGCGGTTCCGCATGTCCAAATGGAGACGCACCGGCATCATCTGGTGGAACCTCATGGACGGCTGGCCGCAGATCTCCGACGCCATCGTGGACTACTACTTCGATAAAAAACTGGCCTTCGACTACATCAGGCGGTCCCAGCAGCCCCTGTGCCTCATGTTCGGCGAGCCGGAGGACGGTTTGCTTACCCTGTACGCCGTCAACGACACCCGGGAGCGGAAGACCTTCTCCTGTACCGTGGAGGACGACGCGGGCCGGGTGATCCTGTCCGGGACCTTCACCGCGGATTCCGACGAGAGCGTCCCCGTGGCAAAAATCCCCGCGCCGGAGGAAAAGCGGTACTTCATCATCCGCTGGAACGACGGGGAAGGGGAGCGGGTGAACCACTACTTCGCCAACATCCTCGACATCGACTTCGACTATTACCGCACCCTGCTGGATAAGCTGAAATGAAAAAAGACGCCGCATCCTGTCTCTTTGTGAGATCGGGATGCGGCGTTCCGACTGCTTTTTTGTTCAGCGCTGTTCGTGCTCCAGGCGCATGGTGTGGTTCTTGACGGCGTAGAAGGATTCGTCGCTGATGCAGTGCTCGATCCGGCAGGCGTCCTCCTGCGCGATTTCCTCGTCCACGCCCAGCAGGGAGAGGAATTTCGTCAGAGTTGTGTGCCGGTCGTAGATCTTTTCGGCCACGGCCCGGCCGGCTTCCGTCAGCGTGAGACCGCCGTCCCGGTCCATGAGAACGTACCCGCCCTCCTTCAGGAGACCGATGGCGCGGCTGACGCTGGGCTTGGAATAATTGCGGTACTCGCTCACGTCGATGGAGCGGACGAAGCCCTTCGTGCGGGACAGAACATAGATCGCTTCCAGATACATTTCTCCGGATTCCTGCAGTGCCAAAACGTCATCCTCCGTTCATTCCGGTAATATATTTATTTTACGCGGATAATTTGAAAAATTCAAGCCGGAAACATGGAAAAACTGTGAACCGGACCCGGGAAAGAGCCCGAGCCCGGCTCCTGTCGGTACAGGGATTTCCGTACCCCCCATTTCCCGGACGTCCGGGCGGATCCGCCTGTGCGAACCCGCTCCGGAGGACTCCCGCACCCCCATGCGGAGAGCCGCCGTCCGGCGTTTCTGGATCATGGCGCGGTGCGCCGGTTACTTCTTCGGGATCAGGACCTCGGCGCCTCCCATGTAGGGACGGAGCGCGGCGGGGATCTTCACGGAGCCGTCGGCCTGGAGGTTGTTCTCCAGGAAGGCGATCAGCATCCGGGGCGGAGCCACCACCGTGTTGTTCAGGGTGTGGGCCAGATACTTCTTCCCGTCGCCCTGCACGCGGATCTTCAGCCGTCTGGCCTGCGCGTCGCCCAGATTGGAGCAGGAGCCTACCTCAAAGTACTTCTTCTGCCGCGGGGACCAGGCCTCCACGTCGCAGGACTTGACCTTCAGATCCGCCAGGTCGCCGGAGCAGCATTCCAGCGTCCGCACCGGGATGTCCATGGAGCGGAACAGGTCCACGGTGTTCTGCCAGAGCTTGTCATACCACATCTTCG
>CACYWX010000363.1 GCA_902778205.1 uncultured Ruminococcus sp.
AGGCCGTCCAGTGGCACCCCGAGGTGGGGCCCGACGACATCAGCGTCTCCCTGGTCACCGATTTTCTGAAGTCCTGCGGTCCCCGGGCCTGATCCCGCCGGACCTGCCATTTCATCCGCAAGGAGGCATCCATGAACCAGGCGCTCTACGACTACATCACGTCCCGCCGCCAGCGGGAGCTTCGGACGACCACCCTGCCGGATCTCTCCGGTGAGTACGCCGCCCGGGGGCTCTCTCCCCGCGCCCGCATGTCCGACCGGTTCGTCCGGCTCATGGACGCGGAGACGCCCCACATCCTGCCGGGCCAGAAGATCGTCTTCCTCCGCACCGTGAACCGGCCCTATGACTGCTTCACCGAGGCCGAATGGGAGGACATCCGCCGAAAGCACTTCATCCACGAGCTGGGCTATATCTCCAACATCTGCCCGGACCACAGCTTCTTGTTGAAAACCGGACTGCTGGCCGCCCGGGACTTTGCCGACGAATACGGACGGGCCGACATCGATGCCCTGCTGAGGCTGACGGAGCGGTACCGTGAAAAGGCCCTCGAAGAAGGGCGGACCGACGTGGCCGAGGTGCTGGCGAAGGTTCCCGCCCATCCCGCCGGAACCTTCCGGGAGGCGCTCCAGTTCTTCCGCATCGTCCATTACGCCCTCTGGGCCGAGGGGAACTATCACAACACCGTGGGCCGCTTCGACAAGTGGATGGTTCCGTATCTCAAGGCGGACATGGACGCCGGGCGGATCACCATGGACGAGGCCTACGAGCTGCTTCTGGACTTCTTCCTGTCCTTCAACATCGACTCCGACCTCTACAACGGCATCCAGCAGGGCGACAACGGCCAGTCCATGATGCTGGGCGGAGACGACGGGCACGGCGGAGAGATTCGGAACGAGCTGACCGATCTGTGCCTGCGGGCCTCCGGGGAGCTGAAGCTCATCGACCCGAAGATCAACCTCCGGGTGTCGAAGAAAACGCCCCTGTCCGTATACGAGGAGGGGACGAAGCTCACGAAGGTGGGGCTCGGCTTCCCCCAGTATTCCAACGACGACACGGTGATCCCGGCCCTCGTCTCCCTGGGCTACGCTCCGGAGGACGCGGCGGACTACACGGTGGCGGCTTGCTGGGAGTTCATCATCCCGGGCAAGGGCATGGAGATCGCCAACATCGGCGCCATGTCCTATCCGCTGGCGGTGGACCGGGCCTTCCACACCGCTCTGCCCACAGCCAGGACCTTCGACGACTTCGCCGCAGCGGTGGAGCGGGAGATCCGGGCTCAGACCGAGGAGATCATGGGGAAAGTGAAGGACCTGTGGTTCGTGCCCTCTCCCTTCTACGATCTGCTCTACGGCGGGCGGGATATTTCAAAGGGAAACAAATACAACAACTTCGGCATCCACGGGACGGGCATCTCCTGCGCCGCCGACTCCCTGGCCGCCGTGAAGAAATACGTGTTCGACGAGAAGTCCGTCTCCCCGGAGGACTACATCCGGGCGGTGGACGCGGACTTCGAGGGCTTCGACGAGCTGCTCCACCGGCTCAGGGAGGAGACCCCCAAGACCGGATCCGCCGATCCTCTGGCCGACCGCTGGCTGGTGTGGCTGACGGAGGCCTTCCACCGGGCCGTGGACGGGCGGACCAACGAGCGGGGCGGCATCTGGAGAGCGGGCACCGGCTCGGCCATGTTCTATCTGTGGCACGCGGCGGAGATCGGAGCGTCCCCGGATGGACGGAGGAAGAACGAGCCCTTCGCCGCCAACTACTCCCCCTCCCTGTTCGCGAAGATCGGCAATCCCGCGGACATCGTCAAGAGCTACACGGAGCCGGATCTGAAGAAGGTCTGCAACGGCGGTCCCCTGACCCTGGAGTTCGACGCCTCCATCTTCGCGGAGCCGGAGAACTGCACGAAGGTGGCCTCCCTGGTGCGCTACTTCGTGGGCCGCGGCGGGCATCAGCTCCAGCTCAACGCCGTCAGCCGGGAGGCTCTGCTGGACGCCCAGATCCATCCGGAGGCCCACGCGGGTCTGATCGTGCGGATCTGGGGCTGGAGCGCCTACTTCGTGGAGCTGGACCGGGGCTATCAGGACCACGTGATCCGGCGGCACGAATACGCGGTGTGATCGGGTGATGAGCGCGGGGCGCGTGTACGGTTATGGAGTGACGGGAATCTGCGGCAATCCGGATCCGTCACGTTCCGCGCTTCTCTGAATCAACAACAAAACCAAGGATAATTTATGGAACGCATCAAGGAAATCATACTCTGCAAATACGGCGAGGTCATTCTGAAGGGGGCGAACCGGTCCGCCTTCGAGGCCCAGCTTCTCCGGGACGTGCGGCGTCGGGCGGCCCTGTCCGGACAGTTCGACGTGCGGGCGCAGCAGTCCACGGTCTACGTGGAGCCCCTGGACGAGGCGGCGGAGGAGGCCGTGGACGAGGTATACGAACGGCTGAAGAAGGTCTTCGGCTTCGTGGCCCTCTGCAAGGCCGCCGTCTGCGAGAAGGACATGGACGCCATTCTGAACACCGCCCGGGCCTATCTGCCGGAAAAGCTGGCCGGGGTCTCCACCTTCAAGTGCGAATCCCGCCGGAGCGACAAGCGTTTTCCCTACTCTTCTCTCTGACGGTGGACGTGCAGAACCCCGACGTGGTGGTGAAGACGGAGATCCGGGAGGAATACGCCTACATCCACGCCGGGCAGGACAAGGGCGCCGGGGGCATGCCTCTGGGATCCGCGGGCAAGGGAATGCTCCTTCTGTCCGGCGGCATCGACTCCCCCGTGGCGGGCTTCCGCATGATGAAGCGCGGCATGACGGTGGAGTGCGTCCACTTCGAGTCCTTCCCCTACACCAGCGAGGCGGCCCGGGAAAAGGTCTTCGAGCTGGCCCGGGAGCTGACGGAATACTGCGGCCGGATCAAGGTCCACGTCATCTCCCTGACCCACATTCAGGAGGAGATCCGGGACCACTGCGAGGAGGACTACTTCACCCTGCTCCTGCGCCGGTTCATGATGAAGCTGGCCTCCCGGTCTGCGGAGGAGAACGACTGTCCGGTGCTGGTCACGGGCGAATCCCTGGGCCAGGTGGCGTCCCAGACCCTGAAAGCCATGGTCTGCACGGAGGACGCGGCGGACCGTCCTGTGTTCCGGCCCCTTGTGGGCATGGACAAGGAGGAGATCATCGAGGTTTCCCGGGAGATCGGCACCTTCGACACCTCCATCCTCCCCTACGACGACTGCTGCACGGTCTTCACGCCCCGCCATCCCCGGACCCAGCCGGAGCTGTACAAGGTCCTGAACGAGGAGAAGAAGATCGACGCCGACGCCCTCATCGAGGAAGCCTGGGGGACCCGTCACTGCGAAGTGATCCGTCAGGAGGGCTGAGCCCGCCGCGGTCCGAAGTTTTTCACATGCCCGCGAGGCACATAAAGGAGCGCTCATCGTATGAAACTCAACGACTACAACCTTTCCCTGCTCTGCGACTTCTATGAGCTCACCATGAGCCGGGGATACTTCAACACTCCCCTCAGAAACAAGACCGCCTATTTCGACGTGTTCTACCGCCGGGTCCCGGACGGAGGAGGCTACGCCATCGCCGCGGGACTCGAGCAGATCGTGAACTACATCGAGGACCTGCACTTCACGGAGGAGGACGTGGACTTTCTCCGGCAGAAGGGCATCTTCGACGAGGACTTTCTCCGCTATCTTCTGACCTTCCGCTTCCACGGCGACGTGTGGGCGGTTCCCGAGGGATCGGTGATCTTCCCCTACGAGCCCATCTTCACGGTCCGGGCGCCCGTCATCGAAGCCCAGCTCATCGAGACCTACGTGCTTCTGGCCCTGAACCACCAGTCCCTCATCGCCACCAAGGCCTCCCGCATGGTGCGCGCCGCCGAGGGAAGACCCATCTCCGAGTTCGGATCCCGCCGGGCCCACGGAGAGGATGCCGCCGTCTCCGGAGCACGCGCCGCCTACATCGGGGGATGCGCCTCCACGGCCTGCACCCTGTCCGACCGGCTCTACGGCGTCCCCGCATCCGGCACCATGGCCCACTCCTGGGTCCAGATGTTCGACAACGAGTACGAAGCCTTCACCGCCTACGCGCGCCTCTATCCGAACAATCCCTGCTTCCTCGTGGACACCTATTCCGTCTTCGGCTCCGGCCTGCCCAACGCCATCCGCGCGGTGAAGGACGTGCTCTGGCCCATGGGGCTGAAGAAGTGCGCCATCCGCATCGACTCCGGCGACCTGGCCTACATCACGAAGAAAGCGCGGAAGATACTGGACGAGGAGGGCCTCACGGACTGCCGGATCGTGGTGTCCAACTCCATCGACGAATACCTGATCCGAGACCTTCTGAATCAGGAGGCGCAGATCGACGCGTTCGGCATCGGCGAGCGGCTCATCACGGCCAAGTCCGACTCCGTGTTCGGCTGCGTCTACAAGCTGGCGGCGGTGGAGGACGATCACGGCACGGTCATCCCGAAGATCAAGGTCTCCGAGAACGCCGCCAAGATCACCAATCCCGGCTTCAAGCGGGTCTGGCGGTTCTACGCCAACGACACCGGCAAGGCCGAGGCGGACCTGATCACCATGCGGGACGAGCCGGACATCGATCAGGACGCCCCCTGTGAGATCTTCGACCCGGAATTCACCTGGAAGCGGAAGGTGCTGACGGACTTCACCGTCCGGGAGCTTCTGGTGCCCGTGTTCCGGGACGGCGAGCTGGTCTACTCTCTCCCGCCGCTGGACGAGATCCGGGACCACTGCGCGCGCGAGCTCAACACCATGTGGAAGGAGGTCCTCCGCTTCGAGAATCCCCACGACTACTACGTGGACCTGTCCGAGAAGCTCTGGACCGTCAAGAACGCCATGATCTCCCGCTACATCAAGGGCAACCATGACGAATAAGCCGTTTCCCGTCCCGGGTTCACGCTCGGGGCGGTGTGTTCTCTGTCCCCGGATGTGCGGCGCGGACCGGAAAAAGCGCCCGGGATACTGCGGAGCCGGTACTGAGATGGAGGTGTCGAAGATCATGCTCCATCACTGGGAGGAGCCGCCCGTATCCGGTCCCGATCCCACGGACGAGGCCCATGGCTCCGGGGCGGTGTTCTTCACCCACTGCTCCCTGGGATGCGTATACTGCCAGAACGGGAAAATCAGCCATGAGGGTGCGTCCGGAACCGTTTACAGCCCGCGGCGGCTGGCGAAGGAATTTGTCAAGCTCCAGGCATCCGGCGCGTACAACGTCAATCTGGTGACGCCCACCCATTACGCCGATCTGCTGGCGGAGACGGTGAAGACCGCCCGGGGGCTGGGGCTGAGCATCCCGTTGGTGTGGAACACGGGAGGCTACGAGCGGCCGGAGACCGTGGAAGCGCTGACCGAGGCGGGCACCGTGGACGTCTGGCTCACGGACTTCAAGTACATGGACGGGGACATTGCCCTGCAGTATTCCTTCGCCGGGGACTACCCTGAGCGCGCCATGGCCTCCCTGGCGCGCATGGTGAAGGGGACCGGTCCCTGCGTCTTCGGAGAGGACGGCATGATGAAGCGGGGCGTGATCATCCGCCATCTGGTCCTGCCCGGACGGAGGGAGGACTCCGTCGCCGTTCTCAGAGGGATTGCGAAATTCGTGGACGTGAAATCCGTCCGCCTGTCCCTCATGGCCCAGTACACCCCGGACTTTCTGCCGCCGCCCTCTCCCGACATGCCCGATCCCTGGCAGACCATCCGCCGGAAGGTGACCACCTACGAATATGAAAAGGTGGTGGAAGAGGCCGCCCGCCTGGGATTCGAGGGCTGGACCCAGGAGCGCTCCTCCGCCACGAAGAAGTTCACACCGGATTTTTAAAGAGTTTTTCTTATTTGCAACGTCTTGACAGCATAAAGCTCCCGCGGTATACTATGAACGATCATATTATATCACGGGAGCTGTTCTTATGAAAGAAATCAATTTCGAAAGGATCACGGCCTGCGGGGAATGCTGCGACGGGTGCGGAAAGTTCAAAGAGGGCTCATGTCCCGGATGCGTCGAGGCGGACGGGAATGTTCCAGAATGGAAGGAATCCGGGGGATGTCCCATCCACAAATGCGCGCGGCGGCACGGCGTGCGGTTCTGCGGCCTGTGCGTGGAATTCCCCTGCGCATGGCTGAAGGAGAAGATCGTGTGGAATCCCCATGCCGTCGAGCATCTGGCTGAGCTGGCCGAGGCATGGAAGAAGCGTGGATAAATAGCCGGGCATTCGGCCGGTTCTGCTTTTCTTTCCTTAAGTTTATAGCAATACTCAGAATTAGCTGCACTATGCCCAACAATTAGTTTTTGATCGAACTTTTTCAAAAAGTTCGTGGGGTGTCGGGGCAACGCCCTGACCCGACCTCCGCAGAGGTCGGAATACTCAGGACTTCAAGAGAGTTCCTCTTTTGGTTCTTTTCTCCTCGATAAAGGAGAAAAGAACAACGTTCACCTTGATTGTGCGAGTATTTGAGCGGATTGC
>CACYWX010000364.1 GCA_902778205.1 uncultured Ruminococcus sp.
CGGCCCGGGGCGGCTCGAGGGTCGTCATCATGCAGGACAGGCCCGTATTCGGAGGAAACGCCTCCTCGGAGATCCGGATGTGGGTCTGCGGATCGGACGGCGGGGACAACCGGGAGACGGGTCTCATCGAGGAGATTCAGCTGGAATCCCTCTTCCGCAATCCGGACAAGAACTACGCCGTCTGGGACGGGATCCTCTACGGCAAGATCCGGGAGGAGGAGAACGTCACGCCCATCCTCAACTGCTCCTGCTTCGACGCGAAGACCGAGGAGCGGGACGGGGAGCGGATCGTCACGGAGATCACCGGCTGGCAGACCACCACCCAGCGGTTCCACACCGTCCGGGCAAAATACTTCGCGGACTGCTCCGGGGACAGCATCCTGGCTCCCCTGACCGGCGCGGAATACCGGGTGGGCCGGGAGGCGCGGGACGAATTCGGGGAGAAGACCTCCCAGGAGACCGCGGACGCACAGACCATGGGCATGAGCTGTCTCATCCAGTGCCGCCGCACGTCGAAGCCCACGAAGTTCATCCCGCCGTCCTGGGCAAAGAAGATGACCCCGGAGGCCATCGCCCTGAGACGCCCTCACATGAACTCCACCTCCGAAAACTTCTGGTACATGGAGCTGGGCGGGAACCGGGACTCCATCGGGGACACGGAGGAGGTCCGGGAGGAGCTGGTGGCCCTGGCCTACGGCATGTTCGACTGGATCAAGAACAGCGGCGAGGTGCCGGACGCGGACTACTGGTCCCTGGATTTTCTCGGCTTCCTGCCGGGCAAGCGGGAATCGAGGCGCATGGTGGGGGATTATATCATGTGCCAGGGGGACGTGCTCTCCGGCGGACAGTTCCCGGACACCGTGGCCTACGGAGGCTGGCCCCTGGACGACCACCATCCGGACGGCTTCTGGCATCACGGCAATCCCAACGTATGGGGACGGACGCCCGCGCCCTACGGGATCCCCTACCGGTGCCTCTACTCGAAAAACATCGGCAATCTGTTCTTCGCGGGCCGGAACATCTCCATGACCCACGCCGCCATGAGCTCCGCCCGGGTCATGGCCACCTGCGCCCTGCTGGGTGAGGCGGTGGGCACGGCGGCGGACATCGCGCGGGCGTTCGGAACCTCTCCCCGGGGCGTGTACCGGGAGCACATCGACCTCTTGCAGCAGCGGCTCATGGAAAACGGATGCTTCCTGCCCCGGATCCGGCGACAAATCCCGGACTTCATGCTGGAGGCGGAGCTGACCGGAGAGGCCGCGGATATGGAGAAGCTCCGGAATGGCATCGACCGGACCAATCACATCTGGGGAGAAGAGGATCAGGGCGTCACCGTTCCGCTGGGTCAAGCCGTGGGATACGTCTTCCGTGAGCCCGCGCGGATCCGGAACGTGCATCTGGCGCTGGACTCCGATCTGGCCCGGGTCACGCTTCCTGGGGACGACTGCGAGCGGCGGCACTCCATGCGGGCCAACGTCTGGTGGGAGGATCCCGAAAAATCGCCCGCCATGACCATGCCCGGGACGCTTCTCAAGTCCTACCGGATCGTCGGGCTGACGGAGGCAGGCGAGGAGATCGTTCTGGCGGAAGAGAGGTGCAATCTGCTCCAGTGCGTGAACGTGAAAACGGACGTCGCGCTGAAGGAGCTGAGACTGATCCCGCTCACACTCTGGGGCAAGGGTGAGAACGCCCACATCCTCTCCTTCGACGCGCGTTAACCCATACCGGCGAAAGACCGCCGATTTTGTAAACATTGAACCGCCGCGCTTGACAAAGTCCCCTTCCTATTGTATCATATACCTATATGCGCCGAGGGTGGGAGGCTTCCATGAAAAGACCGATTTACGTATCCACGGGCGCGCTGGTGGGCCGGGTGAACGGGTACGATCTCCGCGGCGGGCTGGACATCATCGCCGGGCTGTACGGAGAAGGACTCTGCCGGGGGCTTGAGCTGATGATGCTGACGGCCTACTACGACCGGGCCGGCTCCGTCGTGGAGGCTGTCCGGGACTGCGGCGTGCCGGTGCCCGTGATCCACTGCGAGAAGGACGTGGGCACCCTGCTCTCCGACGCGGGAACGCTGTCCGCCGAGGATAAGACCGATGAAGCGGAGCGGACCCGGGACGAGGCTCTGCGGCTCTTCCGGCTGAACTGCGAATTCGGGGAGGCCCTGTCCGTTCCCCGGATGGTGATCCATCTCTGGGGCGGCTACGCCTCGGACCGGCACGTGGACTACAACATCTCCCTCCTGCCGAAGCTCCTGAGCATGGCGGGAGAGCACGGCCTCCGTCTGCTGATCGAGAACGTGCCCTCCTCCCTGGCGGATCCTCTCTCCAACTGGCGGCGGCTGCTGCCGGTTCTGGGAGACGGAGGGCTGATCTTTGACACCCGGTTCGGACAGCTGCACGGGCAGATCCGCGAGACCCTGACGGATCCGGAGCTGTCTCCCCGCATCGAGCACGTCCACGTCAGCGACTTCGGCGGAGGATACCGGGACTTCTCCGCCCTGCGGCCCATTCTCCATCCCGGCGAGGGGACGGTGGACTTCCCTCTGACGGCCTCACTGCTGGACGGCATGGGATACCGGGGCGGCGTCACGCTGGAATCCCCGGTCATGAGCCCGGAGGGTCGGGACACGGTCAAGCTTGCCTCCACGCTCCGGTATCTCCGGGACAATTTCTGAAACACACTCTATCCTGACAGGAGAATCACATATGAAAAGCTTTATGGGGCGGAACTTCCTTCTGACGACGGAGACCGCGAAGGCGCTGTACCACCGGTACGCGGAAAAGCTGCCGATCATCGACTACCACTGCCACGTCTCCCCGAAGGAGATCGCCGAGGACAGGCAGATCCCCAACATTGCCGCGCTCTGGCTGGGCGGGGACCACTACAAATGGCGCGCCATGCGGTCCTGCGGGATCCCGGAGAAGTACGTGACCGGCGACGCCTCGGACTATGACAAGTTCAAGGCCTACGCCAAGATCATGCCCTCCCTGATCGGCAATCCCCTGTACCACTGGACCCATCTGGAGCTGAGGCGGTACTTCGGCATCGAGGACATCCTCTCCGAGGACACCGCGGACATGATCTGGGAGAAGACCGCCGAGATGCTGGCGGAGCCCTCCATGTCCGTGCGGAACCTGATCCGGCAGTCTAACGTGGAGCTGCTCTGCACCACCGACGACCCGGCGGATTCCCTGGAATACCACCGGCTCATCGCGGCGGACGAATCCTTCTCCACGAAGGTCCTGCCCGCCTTCCGTCCCGACAAGTGCTTCAACATCAACAAGCCCGGTCTGGCGGCCTACTATGAGAAGCTGGGCGCGGCGGCCGGCGTGGAGATCCGGGACGTGGACTCCCTGAAGGAGGCGCTCCGGCGTCGGATCGACTTCTTCGACTCCATGGGATGCCGGACCGCGGACCACGGGCTGGACGAGTTCCCCCTGTTCGTGAAGCCCAATCCCTATCTGGCGAACGAGGCCATGAAGACCGCTCTGGATTCCGACGGGAAGAACGTCACAGCGGAACAGCTCTGCGTGCTGAAATGCGAGATGCTGGGATTTCTGGCCGGGGAATACGCGAAGAAGGGCTGGGTCATGCAGCTGCACATGGGCGTGGCGCGGAACACCAACACCGCCATGTGGAAAAAGCTGGGTCCCGACACGGGCTTCGACACGGTGGGCTTCACCAACGTGCCCGCCATTATTGAGCTGCTGGATCTGATGGAGAGCGGCGCGGGTCTGCCCCGGACGATCCTCTATTCCATCGATCCCACGGCCAACGGGGCCATCGGATCCGTCATCGGCGCGTTCCAGACCTCCGGCGACGGCTTCCCGAAGGTGATGCAGGGATCCGCCTGGTGGTTCAACGACTCCATCGAC
>CACYWX010000365.1 GCA_902778205.1 uncultured Ruminococcus sp.
ACCAGCCCGCGCGAGGATTTGGGATGAACAAACAAACCCGGATGAAGGAATGAGCTATCAGGATTATGCTCTCCGGCCAAGGGACCTCCCGGGGAGGGGCCTTCGGCCAGAGATGGTCCCTCCCCGGTGCCCCGCGCACAGCGGATTTTTCTGGAAACGCGGAGCGTTTCCTTCCTTAACAAGTGAGGGTATAAGGGATACTCACTTAAGTATCCCTTCACACCATCCTGTCAGAATGGTTTTCCCTCACTGTCCCAGGGCCTTGTCGATGGTCTTCTGCAGGACCTTCAGGGAGCTCGTGACCTTCGAGACATAGTTGACGTTGTTGCTTCCGAAGAGGTTCGTGAAAATGCCGTCCTTCACCTGCTCACAGAACATGGTCATGCCCAGGTCGTAGCAGACGGAATCCATGATCAGGTCCAGCATCTGAGAGGACACGTTGTCGCGGCTGACCTTCTGCTTCAGCGTCACCTCGTAGTAGGCCGGCATCACGTCCCGCCAGGACAGCCAGTGCAGGGTCTCCAGCACCGCGCCGCAGAGATCGGGGTTCTTCGCCGTCACGGGCACCGTCATGGCTCTCGTCCCGGCTTCCACCAGCACGCCGTACCGCTCCTGATCCGCCGTGTACTTCGGGAAGGGGATGATGCCGAAGTCGGAGACCATGTCGCGGAGGGTGATGGTGCTGTAGAAGGTGTGGTCGGCGAAGAGGGCCCGGTCGTCCTGGAAGAAGGTCTCCGTGCGCCAGTAGGAGTTGGAGTCCGTAGTCTTGGTGTACCACATGCCGGGATCCCAGAGGGTGTTGGTGATGCGGACGAAGATCTCCTCGATCATGGGATCGTCCAAAAGCATCACGGAAACCGTGCCGTCCTCGCTCCGGTCGATGGTGCGGCGGCGCGCGGCGGCCAGGAAGTTGTCCGGCAGGGCGTTGGTGGCTCCCACGACCCCGTAGATGTCGTCCATGGTCCAGGCGCCGTCGCCGTCCGCGTCCTGACGGGCGGTCTCGCACATGGAGAAGAACCGGTCCACGGTCCAGTCTCCGGAGAGCACCAGATCAAAGGGATTGTCCAGCCCCAGATTGGCCAGCATGTTCTGGTTGAACAGAAGCACGTGGGTCATGTCGTAGAGGCAGATCTGGGTGGAGCCGTAGGAGATGAGCATGCGGTCCGTGAAGTTGATGGCGTCGTTCACGTCCTTGAACCAGTAGGGCTTGTCCGGATTGACGTATTTCAGCTCCCGCTGGTCCATGAAATAGCCCTCGCCGGTCATGTTGAAGGCGCGCCGCTCAAGCAGCATGGCCAGATCGAAGTCGCTGTCCCCGGCCTTGACGGAGTTGGTGAAGGCGGTGAGGGCGGCGTCGGAGGCTCCGGGCACGAAGTCGTCCAGGAAGTTGATGTTGTACTTCTGGGCGATGGTCTGGGTCCGGTCGAACATGGCGTCGTTCAGCACGTCCCCGGTCTGCTCGTTGTAGGCCGTGATGGAGTGCTGGGTCTGGGTGGAGCTTGTGAGGACCACGAAATCCTCGCCGCCGAAGTCCGTGTCCGGGATGTCGTCGGTGACGGGCGGATCGGTCTCCGGCGCTTCCGCTGCGGGCTCCGCGTCGGCTCCGGTATTCATGGCGGCTTCGGCGGCGTTCTGTTCTCCCGCGCCGCCGGTTTCGGCGGACTGCTGACTGCAGGCGGAGGCCAGAAGCAGCAGGGACAGGAGCAGGGCGATGGTCTTTTTCATGTGCGTTTCTCCCGAAAAATGAGGATTGGTTCTTCCAAGATTATAGCAGACTGACCATGGGATTGCAAGGACCTTCCGAAAAAAACACATCCCGTACCGGCGCGCCATTTTTCCCGCTCTGCTTGCAATCCTCCGCTGTTTCTGCTACAATGGAGCCGGTCATATTCCGGACCGGGCGAGCGATCCGGTCCGCTTCGAGAGGTGCAAATCATGAAACCCAATCACCGCGTACACGAACCCATCATCCCCGTCCATCCTCCCGTATACCGCGCGCTCCGCGCCGAAACGAAGCCCGGCCCTCTGGACGGCGATCTCACCAAGCCCTTCTGGCAGAGGGGCGAATGGATGGACGACTTTCACGACATCGAGGGCGACTCCCTGCCGAAGCCCTGGAAGAGGACCCGGGTGAAGGTTCTCTGGGACGACGAGGCCCTCTACGTCGGCGCGGAGCTGACCGAGGATCAGATCTGGGCCACGGTGACGGAGCGGGACGACGTAATCTTCCGGGACAACGATTTCGAGGTCTTCCTTGCTCCCGAGGACTGCGGCCACCGCTATTACGAGCTGGAAATGAACGCCCTGAACACCGTCTGGGATCTCTACATGGAGCGTCCCCAGCGGGATCTGGTGCGCCGCATCATCGCCTGGGACATCCGGGGGCTGGAGAGCGCCGTGAAGATCTCCGGAACGCTGAACGATCCCGCGGCGGACAACCGGTACTGGTCCCTGGAGCTGAAGCTGCCCTGGTTCTCCTTCCGGGAATGCCCGAAGGACTGTGTGAAGCCTCCCCGCATGGCTCCCGTCCCCGGCGAGGTCTGGCGCATGGACTTCTCCCGGGTGGAGTACGACGTGGACGTGATCGGCGGCAAATACGAAAAGCGGAAGGGACCGGACGGACGTCCCCTGCCGGAGCACAACTGGCTCTGGGCCCCGACGGGCGTCATCGACGCGCACATGCCCGAGATGTGGGGCTATCTGATCTTCACCGAAAACGGCGAGGACCATCCCCTGCCATCCGAGGACGAGGTGAAGCTGGTTCTGCGCCGCCTGTACTACCGGGAGCACATCTACTCCTGCGAGCACGGAGCCTTCACCTCCGACGCCCGGGCCCTGCTGGGAGAGGAGGCGGACCGGTACGGCGTAAAGGCGTTCGTCACTCCGAGTCTCTTCGAGGGCTGCGCAGAATGGCAGGGCGTCCTCTGGCACATCGACCAGGACGGCTACCTCTGGAGCGGAGAGGAACGATAAAGCCGGGGCGGATCCCCGGGAATCCGGAAAAACAAAAGGGGCTGCCGCATGAACTCCTGAAAACGGAGAAACACAGCTGCCCCGGTCATCCCGGGGGACTGATGAGAGAAAGCCGACGGGGTTCGTTCGCCGTATTGCATTTCATCGAAGCGATTTCATATCATCCGTTCCCCCTCATCCGACCCTTCGGGCCACCTTCCCCGCCAAGGGGGGAAGGCTGACCGTGTGCAGCTCGGTTTTTCCGCGAAGCAGTTACTCTATGGAAACCGCTTTGTGCCGGTTGCTGCCGGACATGCGCGACCGGTCTGCCGCATGAACTCTGATCCCAAAACGGAGAAATGCGGCAGACCGTTTTTTTATGTCCTCACGCTCTCAGATCAGGGACAGGATCCACAGCGCCAGTGCGGCCGCCGCAGGTACCGTCACCGTATCGGATCCGCCCCGGCTGCACATCTCGGCAAAGGCGGCGACGCATCCCGCGGTCAGGGACCACAGCGCGGCCCGGACGGGAGACGTGACGTCAAGGAGCATCAGGACGGCGAAGCAGGAGAGCGCGGCGGGAGAGGCCGTCACGCTGTCCCATCTGCTGCCGGCCGTGTATGACGAGGAAAGCGGCGAAGCGGCGGACTTCCCGGCCCTGCTCCTGGAGACCAGGGAAAGCAGCCTGCGCGTGATGATTGACGGAGAGGAGCTGTATCTTCGGGAGGAAGAAGAGGTCGCGGTGGCCGCGGCGGACGTTCCCGTGACACAGATCATTGCGCTGCCACGGGAGACCGAGGGGCATCTTTTGACGATACAGGTCACCGGCGAGACGGACGAGGCCGGCGGCATCCTGAAGCCCGTAACGGTCGGCAGCCGGGAGGCTATGTATAAAAACCATAACCGCAACGGTCTCGTCGCCTTCGGT
>CACYWX010000366.1 GCA_902778205.1 uncultured Ruminococcus sp.
TTCTGGTGTTCTCATAATCGAAGACCATGCCGTTCTTCAGATCGAAGAGCCATTTGTAGGTCTAGGGAGCCGTGCCGCCGGAAACCGCCACCTCAAACACGGCCTGGGCGGCAGCGGAGGTCAGCTTCACATCCTGGGGCTGCTTTGTGATCTTCAGGGAGCCGGCCGCGGGATCCAGGATCTCGAAGACATCGCTGGTGACGGTCTTCCCGGCCGCATCGGTGACCACGCACCGGTACAGGCCGAGATAGTACATGCCCATGAGGTTCTGGAAAACGAAGGTGCTCTTCCCGTTGTTGAGGGCCGGGAAGGAGGACCAGGAGGGTGTTCCGGTCCTGTTGGTGGTCTGCCAGTCGTAGGTATAGGGAGATGAGCCGCCGGTCACCTCGATGGACGCGGTATAGGACGCACCGGATGCGACCTCGGCGGTCTGGGGCTGCTTCGTGATCTTCAGGCCGGATGCCGAGAACGGAAGCAGATCCGCCTTGTCTGAGGTAACGGTCTTCCCTTCGCTGTCGGTGACGACGCAGTACACCTTCACGCTCTTGGCGGAGGCGAGAAGCAGGGAGGCATTCTTCACCGGGAAGGTGTTCTTCGTTTCCTTGACGTCCGCGAATTCGTTGTACCAGGTGGGAGTCCCGTCCAGCTCCTCGATCCACTGATACTTGTAGGGAGCCTTGCCGCCGGAGATCTCCACGGTGAAGGAGGCCTCGGTGTCGGCGGCGGATTTCATCTGGTAGGCCGCGGGCTGCTTCGTGATTTTCAGGCCGTCGGTGTAGGGGACGATCTCCGCCTTGTCGGAGGTGACGCTCTTGCCGTCCGCGTCCGTCACGACCACGTACACGCGCATGTATTTGGAGAAGTCGAAGGAGTCCTTCCTGACGTTGACCTGGAAGGAGCTGGTCAGCTTCTCGGAGGTGCCGGAGGTGGGGTTGGTGCCGGTTTCCTTCTCGATCACCCACTTGTAGGTGTAGGGAGCCTTGCCGCCGGAAATCTCCACGTAGAAGGCGACGGTCTCCTCGGGAGCCTTCAGGGTATAGCTCTGGGGCTGCTTCGCGATCTTCAGGGAGTTGTCGGTCTCGGGGGCCATGCTGAAGCTGATCCGCTTATCCACGAACATCATGCGGGTCAGAATCGCCGCCACCTCGGAGCGCTGGATGTTGTCCCCGGGCTTGCAGAGATGCCTGGTCCACACGCCTCCGTAGGTATCGTCGGAGCCCTGCAGGATCCCGGCGCGGTACAGCTTGTAGATGGCCGCGGCCTGGGGATGAGCCATGGAGACGTCGGGGATGGAGCCGTCCGGTACCTCGTTCTTCGCGGCCAGGGCGGAGTCGGGCAGGGCGTTCGCGAAGATCTCCATGTATCCCGCGCGGGTCGCCTTGTCGTTCCAGTCGTAATCCTTCGAGATGATGCCGTTCATCTTCGCGTAATCGGCGAAGCTCTTGTACCAGGGATCGCCGTTGACCAGGGACACCACGCCGGTGGTGTACTTCTGATGCATGCACGCGGCCAGTTTCACGGCCTCCGCGTAGGTCAGGTTGTCGGTCGGGCAGAAGGTGGTCGTGGTCTTGCCGTTGACCAGCCCGCCCTCGAAAGCGGTCTTCACGTCGTTGTAGTACCATGCCTCGGGGGACACGTCCACAAACGGAAAATCCGCGGCCGCCGCCGGTACGGTTATCATGCCGGCGACGAACAAGACCGTCAGAAGGATGGAGAGGAGCCTTGTTCTCATTGTCTTATCTCCCTTCGAAATGATGATGGAAATCCCGTCTCCCGAATACGGAGAACGGCGGTATGCGTCCGGCTGTCCGCAGAGATAGCGCGTCCGGGCACACCTGTATGTTCAGTATACCACAAAATCCCGGTTTGCGCATCCCTCAAAATGATGGTTTTGGCTTTTTTTGAGAAAATATAAAGACAGGACGGCAAAGGAGGAGCGGATCTCTCCGCCCCTCCCGTGTGATTCTTATTCCGATTCCTTTTCCCAGCCGATCCGCTCCAGGGTAAACCCGCCCCGGACGCACTGGATGCCCAGGGTGAACGCCTCGTTCTTCGGCACCGGCACGGTCAGGGTCCGCTCTCCGGATACGGAGGTCCGGAGCAGGGTCTCCCCGTCCGCCCGGATCTCCAGCGCCGAGCTTCCGAAGTCCGCCGTCAGCTTCAGCACCCCCTGAGCGCGCCCGTCCGCGTACAGATTCCAGGAGGCCTCCCCGTCCGGTCCGAAGCGCAGAAGGGTCCCCTCCCATTTGACGGCGGGATTCCCTTCCCCGTCGACCCGGCTCACGTCTCCGGAGCAGGCCGCGCAGTCACAGGCCCGGAAGGCGCACCCGGGTGCTCTCGTGATGGAGGCGGCGACCCGGGGCAGCTTCACGCAGTTCTCATAGCGGATATTCTCGAGGTATTCGTCGAAGATCCTCTGGGCCCGTTCGTAGGAGGGACGGTCCCCGCCCATGGTATAGCCCCGGATCCAGTCCCATTCCGCGGGAGCCTTCACAGAGCAGCCGGAGTTGTCGGTCTCCAGCTTCTTCCAGGGCCAGACGTTGACCCCAATGTCGAGGGACAGGGCCAGCGGATACATGGCGGCAAACCAGTCCTCCGTGTTCTCCCCGGTCTCGCCGAGAAAGAGAGGCATTCCCAGCCGCTCCCGCACCTCCAGAAAGCCCTCCAGCACGGACCGGTCCGGCGTGCACCAGTACCGGTGGAAGTGGGCGCAGGCGTTGTCGTCGAACCGCTCCGTGAAGAAGTCCGCGCGGGAGGCCCAGAAGACGCTCTCCAGGGAGAACATGTGCCGCCCGTCGATCTTCCGCACCGCCGCGACACAGTCCCGGTAGAACCGCTTCAGCTCCTCCGAGAGATCGGGAAGCTCCTTCGTGCCCTCCATCGGCGTGCGGACGGGCTCGTTCAGCAGATCATACATTCCAACGATCCAGCGGTCCCGATACCGGCGGGCGAACTCCTGCCACAGGGCAATGGTCTTTTCCCGGGAGTCGGATTCCGTGTCCGTGAAGAGGCGCGGGATGTCGTCCAGGCTGTCGTCGATGTTGTGGCCGGTCTGTCCCCCGGGCGCGCCGTGGAGATCCAGGATCACGTAGAGCTTCCACTTCTCGCACCAGTCGATGAACCGGTCGATGAGCCGGAAGCCGCCCGGACGCCAGTGGATCCCCGGCTCGTCCTCCATGACCACCCGCCAGTTCACCGGCAGGCGCACGGAATTGAAGCCGTACTCCGCCATGGCCCGGACGTCCGCCTCGGTGACGTAGTTCTCCCGGAACTCCCGCCAGAACCGGATGGCGTATTCCGTCCCGCAGAGGTCCCGCACCAGCCGTCCGATCTTATGGGGGCGGTTGTAAGGTCCCCCGAAGCGCCACATGTACCCCTCGGGCAGGAGCCAGTTGCCGATGCCCATGCCCAGAAGCAGGATCTCCTCGCCCCGCCCGTTGACGATCCGTCCGTTTTCGTTGTGAAGATAGCCCCATACTCTGTCCCGCGACAGCTTTTCGTTCAGTCCCATACCGTCCTCCCGTTCCGTCCGGTGCTCCGGAATTCTTGTTTTCTCCATAATTATACAACTTTCCCGGGCGGTTGTAAAGGAGGAGAAGCCGGATGGCGCAAAAAAACCGCGCGGAACCGGACCGCACGGTCTTGAGTCAATGCGGGCTCCGTCACGGCTCCCGCAGGATTTTCCGGATGCTGTCGGGGGAGAGGCAGTATTTCCCGGCCAGCTCGTCCACGCGCGCTCCCGACCTGTATTCCCGTCGGATGGCGCGGTTTCTCTCGTCCAGCTCGGCCCGCGTGCCGCTTCCGGTGCCCCATCGGGCCCGTCCGTCGGACCGCGGGACGTACATGGCGCCGCCCTCGAAATACCGTCTG
>CACYWX010000367.1 GCA_902778205.1 uncultured Ruminococcus sp.
GTCCTCGCGCGGGCCATGGTGCGTCAGCTAAAACATGCGTGAAACTACGCCAGAGACGCAGTTTCACGGTTTCCTCGGGAGCCTCGGAAACAGCGATCGAAGCGCGCATGACAGGGACGCGATGGGGATAAACTATATTGTTTCTTCAGCGTCGCGTTTTTTGTTTTTGCGGTCGTTGTATGTGCAATCTTTATGTTTGGATGAGGACGTGGGCTTTTTCTTTGATGTGGAAGGCGGCCTCGTATTTCCGCTCGTAGGGGATCCAGCGGGATTCGAAGAGCTTCAGCCGTTCGGGGCCGTTGCGGGCGAGGATACGCCGCCGCTGTTCATCGGGATCGGTCTCCATGAAGCAGACGAGATCCGCGTAATCGCCGAAATACGGGTGGCAGGCGTAGGCTCCCTCGATCACCGTCAGCGGCCCGCGGGGCAGGGTGACGGTCCGGGCAATGTCCATGATCTCATGGGAGAAGACGCCGTAGGTGAGGGAGGGCTCGGTGAGGCGGTCGATCACCTCCGCCTTCAGCCGCTCGTAATGGATGGTGCCGCCGGGCTCCGCGTACCGTTCGTCCGAGCGCAGTTCCCGGGGCAGGTAGAAGTCGTCCGTATGGATCACCCGGGCGCCGTACCGCCGGGTGAGAAGGTCCGCCAGAGTGGTCTTCCCGGAGGCGCAGAAGCCGTCCAGGGCCATCACCGCGGGCCTCCTCTCCCCGATCAGCCCGATGAGGGGGGCGAAATCCTCCTCTCCCGCCGCCCGGAGCTCAAGCCGGGATCCGTTCGTCGGAGCGGTCATCTCGTGGTCTGCTCCTCCACCAGCCGTCCGCCGCAGTAGATCTCGCGGAGCTTTGGCTTCTCGATCTTGCCGGTGGGATTGCGGGGCACGTGGGCGAAGATGATCTTCCGGGGCCGCTTGTACCGGGGCAGCTCGAGGCAGAAGGCGTTCACCTCGTCCTCGGTCAGCTCCATGCCCTCCTTAACCTCAATGATGGCCGCCGCGATCTCGCCCAGTCTCTCGTCCGGCAGGCCGATGACCGCCACGTCCTTGATCCTGTCGTGCTTGCGGAGGAAGTCCTCGATCTGGACCGGATAGAGGTTCTCGCCGCCGGTGATAATGACGTCCTTCTTGCGGTCCACCAGATAGATGAAGCCGTCCGCGTCCCGCTTGGCCATGTCGCCGGTGTAGAGCCAGCCGTCCTTCAGCACCTCCGCGGTGGCCTCGGGATTCTTATAGTAGCAGGTCATGACGCCGGGACCCTTCACGATAAGCTCGCCGACCTCCTCTCCCTCCACGGGCTTCCCGTCGGGAGTGACGATCTGCGCCTCCCACATGTAGCCGGGCACGCCGATGGCGCCTACCTTATGGATGTTCTCCACGCCCAGATGCACGCAGCCGGGGCCGATGGACTCGGACAGGCCGTAGTTGGTGTCGTACTCGTGATGGGGGAAGACGGCCTTCCAGCGGCGGATCAGGGACGGAGGCACGGGCTGTGCGCCGATGTGCATGAGTCTCCACTGATCCAGCCGGTAGTCCTCCAGCCTGATGTCGCCCCGGTCGATGGCGTCCAGGATGTCCTGCGCCCAGGGAACCAGCAGCCAGACGATGGTGGCGTGCTCCTGGGAAACGGCCCGGATGATGCCCTCGGGAGAGACGCCCCGGAGGATCACGGCCCGGCTTCCGGAGATCAGGGACCCGAACCAGTGCATCTTCGCGCCGGTGTGGTACAGGGGCGGGATGCAGAGGAACACGTCGTCCCGCTTCTGGCCGTGGTGATGCTGCTCCACCTGGCAGGAGGAGATCAGGGAGCGGTGCTTGTGGAGGATGGCCTTCGGGAAGCCCGTGGTGCCGGAGGAGAAGTAGATGGCGGCGAAATCGTCCTCATCGTACTCCACGGCGGGAGCAGTGGAGGAGCAGTAGGTCACCATCCGGTCGTAGCTGTCGGCGAACTCCGGCACGGGCTCGCCCACAAAGAAGTAGTTCTTGATGAGGGGCAGATCCATGAAGACGGACCGGACCCGGTCGGTGAACTCGGGACCGAAGATCAGGACGGAGGCGTCGGCCAGCTCCGCGCAGTACTTGATCTCCTCGGCGGAATAGCGGTAGTTCATGGGAACCGCCAGCGCGCCGGTCTTCAGCACGCCGAAGTACACGGGGAGCCACTCCAGGCAGTTCATCAAAAGAATCGCCACCTTGTCGCCCTTCTTCACGCCCCGGGTCAGGAGCAGATTGGCGAAGCGGTTGGCCTTGACGTCGAATTCCCGCCAGGTCATCTCGCGGCGGTAGCGTCCTCCGGGAGCGGCTTCAATGAGAGAGAACTCCCGCCAGGTGAGGTTGGGGTCCGGCTGATTCTGGGGATTGAGCTCCACCAGGGCCACCTCGTCGGGATACAGCTTCGCGTTGCGTTCGAGCAGATCGGTAATGACCATCGTTCAGATTCCTTTCCGTTGTGCCGGGGGAAAAACAAAAGTCCCCCGCTGAATGTCAGCAGAGGACGGACGGCGCGGAGCACAGAGCTTCACGCATAACGCCGCGGTACCACCTCAGTTCGCCCCACCCTCGCGGATGAAGCCTCACGGACTCCCGGGGCGGGTCGGACCCGCGCGTGAAGTCCACGGCCGATAACGGCGGTCTCCGTCGCAGCCTACAGGAAGCGCCTTGCATTCACATAAATAATGAAAGAAGCGTTCGTTCGGTGCGCCGCTCGGGAACCGTATTCAGCCGGACCCGCTCCAACGGCTCGCACCATCCACCGCTTCTCTGAGGAGCACAGGACCCGCCCTACTTTCGTTCCGTCAAGGCGTTTAAATGTATAGAGTATTATATCACCCGGCACATTTTTTGTCAAGAGGATGCGGGACAAAGGCTGAAAAACTATACCTGCCGGGCGTGTCTTCTGCATAAAAATCCTTCTGCCCCATTGATTTTTCCCGTCATCCGTGCTATACTGTGTTCAATCATTAAAATGATAGCCTGCGAGGTAATCCATGAAAAAACGTCTGACCGCCCTGCTGCTCTGCGTCCTGCTTCTCTGCCCCGCCGTCTCCTGCTCCCAGCAGACGGAAAACGCCGCATCGGATGAGACCGCGACCGCCGTTTCCACGCCCTCCGCCGACGCAGCCGAGGAAACGGAGCCCGCCCCCGAGGAGCCGGAGATCGTGGAGGACAACCTGCCCGACAGGGACTACGGCGGCTTTGCCTTCAACATCTACACCCGCTCCAACACCACCCACTACGCCTTCCTCACCGAGGAGCTGAACGGCGAGGTGCTGAACGACGCCATCTACGAGCGGAACCTGAAGGTGGCGGACCGCTTCAACGTGGCCTTCACCGAAACGGAGTACTCCGACGAGGTCATGGCCCAGAACAACGTCCAGTCCGGGGACGACACCTTCTCCCTCATGAACGTGCGCTGCACCGCCGCCGACACCATGGCGAAGAAGGGCATGTGCTTCGACATCAGCACCTTCGAGTACATCGACCTCACGAAGCCCTACTGGGACGACGAGCTGACCCATATGATCGGCATCGGGGACCGGCAGTTTACCGCCATCGGCTCCGCGGACCTGACGGTCATCGACTTCATGAACGTGATGCTGTTCAACAAGAATCTCCACGAGCAGTTCGGCTTCGACAGCATCTACGAGCTGGTGCGGGAGGGCAAATGGACCTTCGACCGCTTCGGCGAAATGGCCGGCGCGGCCACCCAGGACATCGACGGCGACGGCAGCTTCACCAAGAACGACCAGTGGGGCGTGCTGGGCTGCGCCAAGTACCTGCACTGCTCCTTCCTCCCGGCGGGCGGCGCGTGGTACATCTCCAAGGACGAGAACAACCTCCCCGTGTT
>CACYWX010000368.1 GCA_902778205.1 uncultured Ruminococcus sp.
ACGGCAAATTCGCCCCCTACACCACCTGTACCCGCGGTCAGGTGGTCACCTTCCTCTGGCGCGCGATGGGATTCCCGGAGCCGCAGAACGCGACAAATCCCTTCACCGACGTGCAGGAAAGCGATTACTTCTGCAAGCCGGTGCTCTGGGCGGTGGAACAGGGCATCACCAACGGAACATCCGCCACTGCCTTCTCGCCCGAGGAAACCTGCTCCTGCGCCCATATCCTCACTTTCCTCTGGCGTGCCATGGGTAAGACGGAGCCCGGCACTCCCAGCCCGGTTTCAGGGCGTTTTCCCGACAGCTGGTACAGCAGCGCAGTGAGCTGGGCCGAATATCAGGGCCTTCTCGACGGCTTCACGGAGACCTTTGACATTGGTGAGCCCTGTTCCCGCGCTCTCACCGTCACTTACCTCTTCCGGACTCTTGTTTACAAACAGGCTCTGTGGGGCAGCGAGTGGGACCCTGTCGTCATCCAGCAGCAGGTGCTCGCGGACGAGGGCTGTCTTTGCGGTGCTTACCATATCGGCTCTTTCGCAGAACAGCGTGATCAGAATGAAATGATCTACGAAATGGATTTCTGGCACCGGATTCTGAAGGACAGCGGACTTCTGGAGAACTTTGATTTTCTCAGGGAACTCCCCGCTTCCCAGCTCATACAGGTCGGCGGCGGAAGGGATGTTTCCTCATCATTCCCGCTGACCGCTTCTTCCCGGTCACGGTCACCAGGTGGATCAGGGATGAGTCGGGCAGCCCGGTCAGCGAAGAACTCTACCGCAGCAGTACCGGCGCGCCTTTCCTGCTCTGCTGCAACCGGACGGACGACTTCCCGGACGCTCAGGTGATCGTTACGGGTGAGAACGGAAACGTTCTGGATTGGTACCCGCAGCTCAACAAGGAGGACGGGCGTCTGGTCACCGTCTCGAACGGCATGAAAATCTTCGATTTCACCGTATATGCGGATGACGGCGGCAAGAATTGATAAAACTCACTCCGTATAAAAAGTCGCCGCGGCTGCGATATCGGCCGCCCGGGCGCGCCCGGATGGAGGAACCCTGCGCGAAGGGACGGGACGACTGCGGCCGCAACCACGCGGTCTATTTCCCGGAATATCGGAAAACTCGAATCTCTCATGAAGGAAAGCCCGAACAACACGGTCCCGGGGCAAGGACCGGCTGACCGGGGAGAGCATCCGGAACGGGACGATCACGTACACCCATGTCGGATTCGGACAGAACGCATCCATGGAAACAAGGATCCTGATTCTGAAAGTTTCCAGTAACCATAACCCTCTTCATAGGTCTGATCAGCCTTTATTTCGATAAACTCAACGGGTTCTGCTCGTTCCGCTGTACAATGACCTATAGCAATCCGCTCAAATACTCGCACAATCAAGGTGAACGTTGTTCTTTTCTCCTTTATCGAGGAGAAAAGAACCAAAAGAGGAACTCCCTTGAAAGCTAATTCTGAGTAGTGCTATAGTTCGTGCCAAAGGTCATATAAGAATTGGGGCTTGCGATTTTCTGTATATCTCGCCTGCCGGATGATGATAGCCCCATAAGGGAGAACCGGCAGGTATTCCATGTATAGTTCATTGTAGATAGGATGGGACTCGCTCCATCTGGCTGGGAGTGTTGCGGTTAATGCTCGGCGGCCTTCAGCCAGCTTCCGATCACTGAACACAGAAAAGTCAGGGAGCGATAATAGAGGGACGACCCGTTGGAACTCTGTGATCGCCTCAGGAATCCAGAGGTCGTGGATTGTCTTTCTTATCTGGGTAAGTTATCCCTGGAAGATAGGTTGTCATTCCCACGAACGGGCCGAACATGCCCATCGCCCGGTCACCGAAGTCATTCCCAGCATCGAGACGTTCCAGTATCTGCGGTGGTATGACCTTGACGGATGGTTTGTGCTTGTCCAGCCAGAGCATTTTCGGACATTGCATCAGCCTTGTGAGCGTATCCATGATATTGACGACGCGTTCATCCGCGCCGGTCAGACACGGAAGTCCTTCTTCGTTTACGACGGTGATGGTGCGGCCCATCCCGTAATTCAAACTGATAAACGCCCGTTCTGTATGCTCAGCAGACCGTAGCGGTCACGCTCGTCCCAGGAGCCGTTTCCGTCGAGATCGGAGGGAGCCTGCCGGGCGTAGGAAAGGAACAAATCCATTGTCCATCGGTTCCCGCGTACATCGTCATAAAATGAGGGCATTCCAAGCTGGGCTGCAAGGTCCTTTCCGAACAGGATGACCCAGTTTTCGCCCACAGTCTGCAAGTCATAGGCGCCACACGCGCAGAGACGGACTCCGCCGACGATCAGATCGACCGGTCTGCTCTCGCCGCCGTAATCCCCCTTTTCAATAGAGTCCGGGCACGTCTTCCACCGTCAGCACCCGCTCGTCGGAATACATCTTTTTGAGCTGCTCGTCGGAGGTCTTTGACACCGTGTCCATGCCGCGCCAGGTGACGATGTAGCTCCACCACGCCTGCTCCTTCGCAATGTTGTCGATATCCGGCACCCAGCCCGTCTCGGAGATGGCGATCATCTTCATCGCGCCGATCTGCTTCATCTCGTCCGCTTTCTCGTAGTACCGGCCCGCAAGGGAACCGTAATCCTCCGTGCCGGAGACGTCGCAGCTCACGATGTCCACGTATTCCTCCCCAGGGAACCAGTCCGCGCCGTCGCAGTTCCAGACCCAGATCAGATTGTCGAGCCCGTGCACGTTCGTCAGGCGGTCGTACAGCGTCACATAGAGCTTCCTGTATGCCTCCGGTCCGTAGGCGCCCCACCAGAACCACTTGCCGGACGCCTCGTGCAGGGGCCGCCAGAGAACGGGGATCCCCGCATCCTTCAGCCGCAGAAGCTGCTCGGCGATGGCGTCGATGTCACGCATCAGGAGGTCATACCCCTCCGGATCCTCGCCGTTCATGATCTTTCCGAGATCAAATTTCTTCGCGTCCACCGCCGTCTGATAGAATCCGCTCCACCAGTCCTGACCGGACTCCAGCTTCCCCTGCCCCTGATCGATCAGGTAGGGCTCCGGGACGTTCCAGTGCCAGTGGAAGGTGACGATCCCTTTTTGACCGCTCACCCATTCGAAGGCGCTGTCCACGGCGTCCGGCTTCGTGCCGTGGGCGCGGCGGGAGGGAGAGTAGTCCATGAAATCGAAGCCCATGATCGCGGGATAAGTCCCTGTCGACTTTTTGATCGCGGGCATTTCCGGATCGCTCAGCCGGTCGGAAACCTGCCCGACAATCACATGGTTCCCGTAGTTCTCCGTAAGGAACGACCAGAGCTTTTTCACACTCTCCCCGGCGTTCGGATTCGAGAGCTCCCGATCAAATTCCAGCGCCGCGGCAAGGCGGTCCTCGGAGGGCAGATCGAGCCGGATGTAATCGAGGGCGAACCACGTCCACGAGGGCAGCACGGCTACGGTGTTCTCCCCCGCGTTCAGGAAAACCTGTATCTCGACCTCGGAGGGCGTGCTGCCGCTCCTGACGGTGAACTCCCCCTGCTCCTTGCCGTTTACGGAGAGCTTGGCCACTTTCTCGCCCCAGATTCCGATCGAGGCGATGTAGAGCTCGTACAGACCGTCTTCGGGAACCGTGACGGTGAACTCCGCCTTGCTGGAGGACGATTCAAATTTCCCGACGTATCCCTTGCCGCTCGTCCCGTTTGCTCCGCTTGTGAGAACGCTGTTCGACGTGAGATTTGCCTCCTCGGCTTCGTATTTATCGCGCCAGTTTTCGTTTTCCATAGTCTCCGTCTCCTCTTCCGCGGCGGGATCCGGCACCTCCGGTCCCTCCGGCTCACCCGGCTCTTCTTCGGCCTGCTCCGGCTCCGGTTCTGTCCCCTGCTCCGATCCCGCGTCCGGCTCGGTCAAGGCGGACTGTACCGGTTCCGGCCCGGACTGCGCGGCGTTCTCCGTCCTTGTTCCGCAGGAAGCGAGGAGAAGAAGCATGGCGAGAAGCAGGGATATGCTCTTATTCTTACATTTTTTCCCGATCATGCAAACACCTCTGATGATTGTCTTGAGATCTGTATATTATTATATCCTCTTCCGCTCCTCTCTGTCTTGCAGAATCGGAACCAATGATTGCACTATCTTGACATTCTCTTCCGGATGTGATAAAATTTCTCCAAAGACATCCGGAGGAGGGTCGCCATGATTTCGCTGAGAGAGAAAAAGGAGCACGGGACCCCGTCCGTCCCCGTCGTCCCCTACGAGCCCTGGATGGGGCGGGAGCGGGGGCATCACGCTACGGTGGAAACGCACTGGCACGACGAATGGGAGATCTGCTACATCGAAACCGGGCGGATCGAATGCACCCTGAACGGGGAGAGCTGTCCGATGGAAGCGGGCGACGCCGTCTTCATCCCCGGCGGGATCCTTCACTCCATGAAGCCCGTGGACGGCTGTCACTGGATCTTCGAATCCGTGGTGTTCAACCCGTCCCTGCTGGAACTGAATTCCGACATGTTCAGCGAATCGAAATACATCGGGCCGTTCCGGTCGGAATCGAGTCGGCGCGCGATGATATTCCGGGACAAGGACTTCATTGAACGGTATCTCCGCATGTACCGCGCCCTGAACAAGAAGGTCCCTTTTCATGAACTGCTCGTGCGGGCGGGACTGTTCGAGCTGACGGCGTACTGGATGGAGCATTCCACGCAGAACGGAGAGACCGCAGTGAAAGAGAAGAGGCAGGACGCTGTCAAGCAGGCGCTCGATACCATCCACGGGCAATACAAAGAAAAAATCACGCTGGACCGGCTCGCCGCGGACGCGGGTCTGAGCGTGGGATACTTCATCCGCACCTTCCGCCGGTATGTGGGGAAATCCCCGGCGGACTATATTCTGAACTACCGCCTGACCAAAGCCGCGGAACTGCTGCGCACCACCGACCGGAAGATCCTCTCCGTCGCCTTCGACACGGGATTCAACAATGTCAGCTATTTCATCCGCGCCTTCGGCAAAGCTTACCGCTGTCCCCCGACGGAGTACCGGGAGACATTCCGACGGGAGGGTGCGGAAAACTGAGGAAAACATGGATGTGGGGACGTGCACAGACTGACTTTGGTACCGCCCCGGTGTGTTTCTCTGAGGACGGACGAACCGATTACCATCGACAAATCCGCCGATCCACGGCATACAGGCAAGAGATAGAACCACCTTTCAGCGGAGAAGAGATCACCCATGTCCAAAAACATGATCAGGCTCCGGAATCCTGTTGAAATATCACTCC
>CACYWX010000369.1 GCA_902778205.1 uncultured Ruminococcus sp.
CGAGCGCATCGTCCCCTTCATGGCGGTCTTCTACATCATCGGCGCGCTGGTGATCATCGTCATGAACATCGGTCAGGTGGGTCCCGCCTTCGCGGCCATCTTCAAGGGGGCGTTCAATTTCAAGTCCGCGGCCGGAGGTGTGGGCGGAGCCGTCATCGCGCAGGCCATGCAGTGGGGCTTCAAGCGCGGCGTGTTCTCCAACGAAGCGGGTCTCGGCTCCTCCGTCATGGTTCACTCCGCGTCCAACGTGAAGGAGCCCGTGGTGCAGGGTCTGTGGGGCATCTTCGAGGTCTTCGCCGACACCATCATCGTCTGCACCTGCACCGCTCTGGTCATTCTCACCAGCGGCGTGGTGGATCTGGAAACCGGCGCGTCCATCTCGGGCGTCACCAAGCTGGGTCTGGCCACCGAGGCCTTTACGGCGAACTTCGGCACCTTCGGCGGCATCTTCATTGCCGTGGCAGTGTCCCTCTTCGCCTTCACCACTGTCCTGGGCTGGAGCTTCTACGGCACCAAGGCCTGGGAGTACCTCTTCGGCACAAAGTCCACCATCGTGTACAAGATCCTCTTCGTGCTGATCATCCTGGCCGGCTCCACCCTGGACGCCTCCCTGGCCATCGACCTGTCCGACACCTTCAACGGACTCATGGCCATTCCCAACCTGATCGGCGTGGTGTGCCTCTCCGGTCTGGTGGTCCGGATCACGAAGAACTACACCGTCCGGAAAATCACCGGATCCGATCCCGGCGCCGAGCCCATGTACTCCGCCCTTCCCGAGGTCCAGAAGGAGCAGGAGGAAAGACAGGACTGACGGCGTAAGGATAAATAACGGCAAACAAAAAAAGCTCATCTCTCCGAGGAAAACGGGGGATGAGCTTTTGTCGCTTGATACGGATAATATCTGGGAAAGGATCGGGCAAAGAATCAGAACCGGATCCGGTCGATGAGCTCCAGACGGCGGCGGGCGGAGCTGTAGGCCAGATTGATGTCCCCCTCGGCGTTGGCGGCGTTTTCCAGATCTCCCAGCACCTTGTACTGCATGTAGTAGGGCAGGGAGGCGTCCAGGGACAGCTCTCTCAGCTTTTTGAGACCATCCCGGGGCCGTTCTCCCCGCAGGGCCAGAAGAGCCGCCACGTGCCGCTCCCCGTATTCTCCCTTCGGCAGGGCCGGAACGTCGCCTTCTCCCGCCCGGGTTGAGCGGAGCGCGGCGAAGTAGACGGCGGTGACAGGGGAAAGCAGGGGACCGGTGCCCTCGGGATCGCAGAGCAGAGGGGAGATGAGGTCCGTGGCGGAGGATGCGAAGAGATCACGGGCGTACCGGACGGAGCACAGGAAGGGCTCG
Organism: uncultured Ruminococcus sp.; assembly: GCA_902778205.1. GTDB lineage: Bacteria > Bacillota > Clostridia > Oscillospirales > CAG-272 > UMGS1696. The sequence continues at coordinate 1,343 of CACYWX010000369.1, forward strand.
CCGCAGTAGACGGACCGTCCCGCCGCCGCCTCCGAACGGTCCAGGAGCTTTCCGGCATCCCTCAGCCGGTAGACGGACGCCTCCGACACGGCCCTCCGGAACGCGGACAGAGCCTCGATCATGGACACCTCGTCGTCCGCGGCGGAGGGGGGCAGTCCCGCGCAGAGGTCCAGACAGTCCCCGTATTCCCCGGCGGAAAAGCGGGCCTTCAGGTCGCCCAGAACGGAGAATTTCAGATAGGAGCCGCTTCCGGGACCGCCGTCTGTGTCCGCGAAGAAGTAGCCCACCGGCACCTCCAGCCGCTCCGCCAGATACAGCAGGGTGGACACGGAGGGGGAAGCGCTCCCGGATTCGATCAGGGACAGCATGTTCCTTGTGATCCGGTCTCCGGACAGCTCCTTCTGGGTCATGCCGCGCTTCAGCCTCAGCTCCCGCAGACGGATCCCGACGCCCGTTTCGGCCGGGTTCATGTCTCCGCCTTCTTTTCTTCGGAGGTTTCGGACTCAGATTTCGGCGGCGCGATGCCGTACTTGACGTCCATGGCCTCGAGCTTGCCGGCGATGCCCTCCTCCACCGTGTTCTGATAGTAGGCGATCAGGGCGTTCATGTCGTCAGAGCGTCCCGTCAGCTTGGTGAGCATGGTCTTGATTTCGTATTCCATATCGGTGATGCAGGTGGTGAGCTCCCGGACGCAGTTGTCAGCGCTGGCGTGCAGGTCCGCCGAGACGGAGGAAAGGAGCGCCGCGGCGGTCTGGGACAGATGGTCGCGGATATAAGCGGCCTCCTCTTCTGTCTCAGCCCGGATCTTCGCCACGTCGGCGTCACATTCCTGCCGCTTTTTCTCGCATTCCAGGGCGGCGTCGGCGCGCAGGCGTTCCGCCTCGGTCCGGGCGTCGTCCATCAGCTCCTCGGCACTCCGGTTGGCGTTCAGCAGGATGTTCCCCAGCTGTCCGCTGATCTTGTCATACATATCCAGCTTGTAGGCGGGGCTGTTCTTGTCCTCGATGGATCCCCGGCTGGCGGCCAGCTTCTCGGCCATCTCCCGGTTCTTCTGATCCTCGAGAGCCGCCAGCTTTTCCCGCATCTCCCGGTCCTTCTTCTCGCGGAACTCGGCGATCTCCCGCTCCTTCGAGGCCTTGAGGCTGTCGATTTCCCGGAGCACGTAGGCCTTCAGCTCGGTGATCTCCCGCTCCCGCTCGGCCAGCCGTCCCTTCAGCTCCGCGGCGGCGTCCTCTCCGGCGGCGTAGTCCTTTGCGATGGCCTCCAGGGAGGCGATCCGGGCGGTCCTGGTCTCCAGCTCCTCCCGGGCGGATTTCAGCTCGGACTGCGCGGCCTCCAGCTCCCGGCGGAGTTCGTCCGACGCGGCGGATTTCTGCTCCATCTCCCCGAGGGAGGCCTCGAGAGCGGAGATCTTCGCGTCGCAGTCTCCCTTTTCGTTCCGGAGGGAGGACAGGGAAGCGGCCAGGGATCCGGCGTTCTCCGTCAGGGCGGCGAGCTCACCGTCCTTTTCGGTCAGAGCGGCTTCCGCGGCCTCCGCACGGGCCTTAAGCGCTTCGGATTCCTTTCGGAGAGACGCCGTCAGAGCCTCGCCGTTCTGCAGAGCCTCCTGCTGCCGGGCGGTCTTTTCTCTCAGGGCCGACAGCTCCTCCGCCGCCGACGCCGCGTCCGCACGGAGCGCGTCCGCCTCGTCCCGGAGCGCGTCCCGTTCCGCGGTAACGGCCTCCAGCTCCGCCGCGTGCTTCAGATCCGTCTCCTTGATATACCCGTTCACATCGTCCTTGTTGAATCCGCCAAGCTGCGTGCGGAACCGTCTTGCGCCGTCCATGTCTTCCTCCCGGCCGTGTAAGTGTTCAAGGATATTCTACCACATTTTCTCCGCAAAATCAACACCGGACGACAGATTGGGGACGTCCGGTTAAAACAAATTTACGCGCCGCCGCGGGCAAATGTACGGGGAGAGCACCCCGGCCGGGGGCAAAAATAGCGAAGTTGAATATAGACATCCCCGGTGCTTTGTGCTATAATACCCGTATCATGCCAATTCCATACCTACAGGAGACCATCTATGGATTATCAGCTTCTTGCGGATCTTTTGTTTCCGGACGTGACCATGACGCCGGAGGACGTGGAGGCCAAGTACCCGCCCCGCGCGCTTCCCGAGGGCGCGAAGGTGACCCGGTTCGCCCCCAGCCCCACGGGATTTGTCCATTTCGGCGGCATGTACCAGGCCGTGGTGGACGAGCGTCTGGCCCATCAGTCCAGCGGCGTGTTCTTCCTTCGGATCGAGGACACGGACGGACAGCGCGAGGTGACCGGCGCGGTGGAGGCTCTTCTGAACACCCTCAGAACCTACGGCGTGTCCTACGACGAGGGCGTGAAGTTCAACGAGGCGGGCGAGCTTGTGGACGTGGGCGATTACGGCCCCTACAAGCAGAGTCAGCGGGCGGAGCTTTACCATGTGTTCGCCAAGAAGCTGGTGGCGGA
>CACYWX010000370.1 GCA_902778205.1 uncultured Ruminococcus sp.
AACCCGGACTTGCGGCGGGGAAATAGAATACTACTTTTCAACCGATCGAGCGCAGTTCGTCCATGCCCTCTTTCGCATACTGGAAATCCTGTTTGCGGATTCCCGGGTTTATGCGCTCCGGCGGGATTCGTCGAAGATCTCCGATTATCTGTTTGAAAAGCTGTGGTAAAGCGGAAAAACGCGCCTGCCGGAAATGACAGACGCGCCTTTTTGTTTGGTTTGCCGGTGGACGCCGGGTTTGTCCGGGCATTCGGTCAGCGGAGCTGTCCCGGGAGCTTTTTCTTTTCCTTCGGCGGGAACTGCGCGTCGAAGCGGTCCAGCTCCTCCGGATCGATGAGGGTGAAGGCAGGGTCGAAGGATACCCGCCCCTTGACGCCGGACAGCCCGCCGGGGGTCAGCTCCAGAGCCATGAGTGCAGGAAACGAGCTTCCGTCCTCATAGACGATGCCAAAATCCGAGGCGGGGCGGAATCCGAAGCGGCCGTAATACGCGGGATTTCCCGTGATGACGACGCCGGTAAAAACCATCTCCGCCGCCCGGGCCAGAGTCTTCCGGATGAGGGCGGAGCCGATCCCTCGTCCCTGCATGTCCGGGTGGACGCTGATCGGTCCGAAGGTGATGACCGGAAAGCACCCTCCACCGTCGGAGAGTACCCGGGAACGGGTATAGAAAATATGCCCGACGATCCTCCCTCCCGCTTCGCAGACCAGATTCAGCTCCGGAATCACGGCGGGAGCGCCTCGGAGGACGTGCAGGATATAATGCTCCTCGCATCCGGGCTGATAGACGTTCCAGAAGGCCTCGCGGGTCAGAAACTCCACCCGGTCAAAATCGTCTTCGGTTTCAGTGCGGTAAACAAATTGCGGATTCATGATGATCCTCCAAAAATGATGATGGATGAAAGATTTCCCTTCATTCCGGAGGGTCCGCGGGAATTGATCGTGACCCTCCGGTCAGCCGACAATTCCATAGACAGTTTTCTTCAAACAGCGTCTCCTTCTTTATAATGGTCAGAAATTATAATGCGGACAGTTCCGGTATTGCTCCGGCCAGTCTTCTTTCTCATACGACCAGCCGATTTTCTCCGCGAAAACGCACTTTTCGTCTCCGCAGACCTTTTCGTTCAGGTATTCGATAAAATCCGTCTCGTCAAAAAGGACAACACCCTGCCATTCGCGCGGATGCACTTGCAGCGTCTTCGCGTTTCTGTGAAAGGTGTCGCAGAGCCGGAAAAACGATTCTGCGACAAAATCGGGGACGCGGTACACGCTCAATTCGTTATCCGCGCTCAGCACGACATACTTTGACATGACTGCCTCCTTCCGAAAAAAGACAGGAACGGAAGGATCGCTCCCTCCGCTCCTTTTGACTTTGTTCAGTTGCTGAACTTGTACATGGTGGTGGTGTCGTACTTCTCGCCGGGCTTCAGCTCGGTGGAGGTAAAGCCGGGATGATTCACCGCGTCCGGAATGCACTGCGTCTCCAGGCAGACGGCGCAGTGGCGGTACTGCTTCACGCCGCCCTTGAAGGCCGGATCGTCCGGGTTGATCATGTTGGCGGTGTAGATCTGCACGCAGGGCTGGTCGGTCCAGAGGGTGACCTTGCGGCCGGACTTGGGATCGGTGACGGATCCGCGGGGTCTCAGCTGGCCGTTGTAGCCGGCGAACACGAAGTTGTTGTCGTAGCCGCCGAATTCCTTCATCATGGGATAGTCGGACGCGAAGCCCTCGCCGATGGGCTTGCCGCACCGGAAGTCGTAGGGCGTGCCCTCCACGTCAATAAACTTCCCGTCGGGAATCAGCTCGGAATCAAGGGAGTTGATCTTATCGCAGTCGAGTTCGAGGATCTGTCCGTCCACGACGCCGGATTCGTACCCCGCCAGATTGTAGTAGGCGTGGTTGGTCATGTTGACGATGGTGGTCTTGTCCGTGGTGGCTTCGTAGTGGATCTTCAGCGCGCCGCACTTCGTCAGGGTGTAGGTGACCTTGACGTTCAGGGTTCCGGGATAGTTCTCTTCCCCGTCCTTGCTCACATAGGTCAGCACGAGGGAGGGCGCTTCGGAGCAGTCGCACTCCTCCACGTCCCAGATCTTGGCGTTGAAGCCGTCCTTGCCGCCGTGGAGGGAGTTCTGCCCGTCGTTGCAGTAGAGCTGGTACTCCTTGCCCTCGAGGGTGAACTTACCCTTGGCGATGCGGTTGCCGATCCGGCCGATCAGGGCGCCCTGATAGCCGCCGGAGGTGAGGTAGCCGTCGATGGAGTCAAAGCCGCAGATCACATCCGCGGGGACGCCGTTCTTGTCCTTGACCCAGATGTTCTTCAGGATGCCGCCGTAGTTCAGGATGCAGACGGAGGTGATGGAGTCGTTCGTGAGGGTGTAGGCGTAGACCTCGCATCCGCAGGGGAGTTTGCCGAAAAGTTCCTTCTTGATCATATCCGCTCTCCTTTAATCATCATACCCGTTGGGGTTGTTCTTCTGCCATCTCCAGGAATCCTCGCACATCTCGCGGATGCCGTTTTCGGCCTTCCAGCCCAGCTCCTTTTCTGCCAGAGCAGCGGAGGAGTAGCATTCGTCGATGTCGCCGGGACGGCGGGGGCCGATGACATAGGGTACCTTCACGCCGGTGGCTTCCTCGAAGTTCTTCACGATGTCGAGGACGCTGTAGCCGACGCCGGTGCCCAGATTGTAGATCTTCGTGCCGCAGTTCTCCGCCAGCTTCTTCACCGCGCAGACGTGACCCTTCGCCAGGTCCACCACGTGGATGTAGTCCCGGACGCCGGTCCCGTCGTGGGTCTTGTAGTCGTTGCCGAAGACGGTGAGCTTTTCCCGCTTGCCCACGGCCACCTGAGTGACGTAGGGCATCAGGTTATTGGGAATGCCGTTGGGATTCTCGCCGATGAGGCCGGACTTGTGGGCTCCGATGGGGTTGAAGTAGCGGAGCAGAACCACGTTCCACTCGGGATCGGCCTTCTGGATGTCGGTGAGGATCTGCTCCAGCATGGACTTGGTCCAGCCGTAGGGATTGGTGCAGTTCCCCTTCGGGCATTCCTCGGTGATCGGCACGAAGGCGGGGGAGCCGTATACCGTGGCGGAGGAGGAGAAGATGATGTTCTTACAGCCGTGCTTCCGCATGACGTCCACCAGCACCAGGGTGCCGCCGATGTTGTTGTTGTAGTACTCCCAGGGCTTGGCCACGGATTCGCCCACGGCCTTCAGTCCGGCGAAATGGATCACGGAGTCGATCTGCTCGTTCGAGAAGATGTTCTCCATGTCCTCGCGGGAGCAGATGTCGGCCAGGTAGAACTTCACGGGCTTGCCGGTGATCTTTTCCACCCGCTCCAGGGACTTCTTCGAGGAATTGCAGAGATTGTCGCAGACCACCACGTCGTATCCGGCGTTCTGCAGCTCGATGACGGTATGGGAGCCGATATAGCCCGCGCCGCCCGTTACAAGAATTGCCATTCCGACCTCCCGCTTATTTCCAGAGTCCGTTGGGATATTCGCCCGCCGCGATGAGGGCCTTCAGCTTGGCGATGACGTCCGGCTTGTCGTCCGCGTAGGTCACGCCGAACCACTTGGCGGAGGTGGTGAGCACCTTCACGTCGCAGTCGCCGGCCTTGATCATCTTGCCGATGGTGTTGGGCAGGAGGCATTCGCTCTTGAGGGGCTCCTTCTCCGTGTCGTTCAGGAAGGCGGTGAAGTCCTCGTCCAGTCCCTCGAACACCTTCGGGGTGAAGCCCCAGAAGTTCATGGAGACCACGGTGTCGTTGGGCAGATGCACGGTCTCGCCGTTGTCGTCAAAGTACGCGCCGCCCTCTTCCTTGAAG
>CACYWX010000371.1 GCA_902778205.1 uncultured Ruminococcus sp.
GGACGCCGACGGAAAAGAATACATCGATCTTGGATCGGGCATCGCCGTGACCTCCTTCGGCATGGCGGACCCGGTGTGGCAGGCGGCGGTGACGGAGCAGATCGGAAAGGTCCAGCACACCTCCAACCTGTACTACACCGGCCCCTGCGCGTCCCTGGCGGAACAGCTCTGCCTGCGCACCGGCATGAAGAAGGTATTCTTCTCAAACTCCGGAGCGGAGGCCAACGAGTGCGCCATCAAGGCGGCCCGGAAATACGCGGCGGAGAAAAAGGGACCGGAGCACTTCACCGTCGTGACCCTGAAAAACAGCTTCCACGGCCGGACCCTCACCACCCTGTCCGCCACGGGGCAGGAGCATTACCACGAGCTGTACCGCCCCCTGACGCCGGGCTTCGCCCATGTGACGACCGGGGACATCGACGAGCTGAAGCGGGTCTGCCTCGAGACGAAGGCCGCGGGCATTCTCGTGGAGTGCGTGCAGGGCGAGGGCGGCGTGGTTCCGCTGGATCCCGGCTATGTGAAGGCGGCGGCGGAATTCGCCCGGGAGAGCGATATCCTCTTCATGGTGGACGAGGTCCAGACCGGCAACGGACGCACGGGAGCCCTCTACGCCTACATGAATTTCGGGATCTCCCCGGACGTGGTCTCCACGGCGAAGGGTCTGGGCGGAGGCCTCCCCATCGGCGCGACGCTTCTCGGCGAAAAGGTGAAGGACGTCTTCTCCTACGGCGACCACGGCTCCACCTTCGGCGGCAATCCCGTGGCCTGCGCGGCGGCCCTGTCCGTGCTGAACCGCATCGACGACGGACTGCTCGCGGACGTGCGGCGGAAGAGCGCATACCTGTTCAAGGCGTTCAAGGGCGCGCCGGGCGTGGAATCCGTCTCGGGCCTCGGGCTGATGATCGGAATCAAGACCGTGAAGACCGCCGGGGAGGTAGTGGCCGCGGCCATGAAGCAGGGCGTGCTGGCCCTCACCGCCAAGGACCGGGTCCGCCTGCTGCCCGCGCTGAACATCCCGGACGAGCTCCTGGAAAAGGCCGCCGGGGTCCTGCTGGAAGTCATGGCAGAATGACGCACTATAATGGAATGAAACGCTTCCCTTCCCGAAACGGAGGGGGAGCGTTTTTCTGTTCCATGCCCAAATTCATTTAGATAAATATCGAAAAAAACATATTGACAAAAAGTATTTAGACAGTTATAATAATACTGTCACAGCAAGGAGGTGATCCCATGAACGATCAGAAAAAAGACCGCAACTGCACCCCGGCGGACCGTGCGGCCTGGCCCGTCACCTGCGCGGCGCGGGATGCGTTGTGCGAAATCTCGGAGCGGTACATCGATGAATACGAGGCCGCGCTGAAGTCCGTAACGAAGGAGAACAGGCTCGAAAAGCGCGCCCTGTCCATTCAGCTCAATATGGCGAAGCTCACGCGGACCTTTGTCTGTTTCAACTACAACCGCGTGCCGATGAAGGAGCAGAGCCTTGCTCAGGAAAAAATGCTTCGCCGGTTTGGTCTCGCAGAGCCGGATGCCCCTGCATACGCTGGCCTGTCCGCGGATGGAAAGAGCGCATGGCTCCAGTTTGCCGGCTCCACCGCATTTCTGCATCAGGCCTTTATCGATCAGCACCTTGAGAAGCTGAACGCAGGACTTGCGTCCGGGAACACCAATCAGGTCTTTGAAAGCCGGATCGTCCTCGGCACGCTGTACACCATCCTCCGGGAATGGCTGACCTGGTGGAGGGAGAACGGAACCTTCCCCTTCGAGCGATGGACCTATGCGGAGGAGCCCTGGGCGGACGGCTCCGGGGAGGAATGACATGGAGGAGAACCGAGCCACGGCGATTTTCAAAGCCCTGGGGGACGAATCCCGGCTGGCCATACTGCGGATCCTCTTCGAGGGCGAATCCTACGTGGAGCTTCTGGCGTCCCGTCTCGGCCTGACCAGCGCCACGGTGAGCTTCCATCTGAAAAAGCTGGAAGGCGCGGGCCTGGTCTCCTGCCGCCGGACGCAGTTTTACCGGATCTACTCCGTCAACCGGGAGATTTTCGCGCAGTCTCTGGAGTCCCTGATCGGGCGGACACCGGAGCCGGACGACGACACGAGATACCGGCAATCCGTCATCGCGAATTTCTTTGAGAACGGGCGGCTGAAGCAGCTTCCTGCCCAGCAGAAGAAGCGGGAGGTCATCCTGCGGCATCTGCTGGAGACGCTGGACCCGAAGCAGGAGTACCCGGAGGAGGAGATCGATCGGCACATTCAGGGATATTTTGACGATTACTGCACCGTGCGCCGGGAGATGATCGCCTTCGGGATGCTGTCCCGGAGAAGGAACCCGGAGGGAGGCGCGGACCTCTACCGGATCACGGAGCCCGGCATAAAAAAGACTCCGAAGGACGGCTCTCCGGAGGCATAAAAAAGGGGTGCGGACCTTTTGGAGATCCGTACCCCGTTTCTGTTTATTGGTTCAGCGTTTTGCGCGGGATCAATACATGCCGCCCATGCCGCCGCCCATGCCGGGCTGAGCCGCGGGCTGTTCCTTCTCGGGCTGGTTGACCACGAGAGCCTCGGTGGTGAGCACGGTGGCCGCCACGGAAGCCGCGTTCTGCAGGGCGCTGCGGGTGACCTTGGTCGGGTCTACGATGCCGGCCTCGATCATGTCCACATACTCCTCGGTGTAGGCGTTGAAACCGTAGCCCTTCTTGCCGGAGGATCTGATCTTGTCGATGACCACGGAGCCTTCGAAGCCCGCGTTCTCGGCGATCTGGCGGACGGGAGCCTCGAGGGCCTTCACCACGATCTGAACGCCGGTCTTCTCGTCGCCTTCCACGGTGGGAAGCAGGGACGCCACGTCGTCGATGACGTTGACGTAGGCCACGCCGCCGCCGGCCACGATGCCTTCCTCAACGGCCGCGCGGGTCGCGTTGAGAGCGTCCTCGATGCGGAGCTTCTTCTCCTTCATCTCGGTTTCGGTGGCCGCGCCGACCTTGATGACCGCGACGCCGCCGGAGAGCTTTGCCAGTCTTTCCTGGAGCTTCTCTCTGTCAAAGTCGGAGGTGGTGGTCTCGATGGCGGCCTTGATCTGGTTGATGCGGGCCTTGATGTCCTCGGTCTTGCCGGAGCCGCCCACGATGATGGTGTTGTCCTTGTTGACCTTCACCTGACGCGCCTGACCCAGCTGATCGATGGTGGCTTCCTTCAGGTCAAGACCCAGCTCGTCGCAGATGACCTCGCCGCCGGTCAGGATGGCGATGTCGCGGAGCATTTCCTTCCGTCTGTCGCCGAAGCCGGGAGCCTTGACGGCCACGCAGTTGAACACGCCGCGGAGCTTGTTCAGCACCAGGGTGGTGAGGGCTTCGCCTTCCACGTCCTCGGCGATGATCAGCAGCTTCTTGCCGGCCTGCACGATCTGCTCAAGCAGGGGAAGAATGTCCTGCACATTGGAGATCTTCTTGTCGGTGATGAGAACCAGGGCGTCGTCCAGAACGGCTTCCATCTTGTCGGTATCGGTGGCCATGTAGGGGGACAGATAGCCTCTGTCGAACTGCATGCCTTCCACAACCTCGGAGTAGGTTTCGGCGGACTTGGACTCCTCAACGGTGATGACGCCGTCGGAGGTGACCTTTTCCATGGCGTCGGCAATCAGGTTGCCGATCACCTCGTCGGAGGCGGAGATGGTGCCCACGCGGGCGATGTCTTCCTTGCCGTTGACGGCCTTGGAAGCGGCGCTGAGGGAAGCGACGGCCTTGTCGACGGCCTTCTGGATGCCCTTGCGGACGACCATCGGGTTCGCGCCGGCGGTGACGTTCTTCATGCCCTCATGGA
>CACYWX010000372.1 GCA_902778205.1 uncultured Ruminococcus sp.
CAAAAAGTTCGTGGGGTGTCGGGGCAACGCCCTGACCCGACCTCCGCAGAGGTCGGAATACTCAGGACTTCAAGGGAGTTCCTCTTTTGGTTCTTTTTTCCTCGATAAAGGAGAAAAGAACAACGTTCACCTTGATTGTGCGAGTATTTGAGCGGATTGCTATAATTCCACACAAAATCATTGCAAAATGGTTTTGTGTGATCCTGAAAGTCAGAGAGAGCGATTTCAGAGGGATTCAGAGCAATTTCTTCCGTGGCTGAAAAAGCAGGCCATGAACACCCCGGAAGGCGCGGGCCTGAGATTGTTCAGAGCTTTGACCCCATCTCCCTGCATGAGGTGATGGAAGGGCTCGGCAAAATCGCCGTGAATTCCCGGGATCTGACGCGGAACGACCAGCGCCGTCTGCTTCCCGGAACTCTGTGAACAAACTGTAAACAATCCGGATTTGCCGTTGACTTCCCGCGATAACGTGTGTTATTATAGGTAAGCAATTGCTAACCATTGCTGACGGAGGCGGATATGGCGCGGCTGGCTCTCGATATTCGGGAAGCGCTTCTCAAAAGCGGGAAGGAAGAGTTTCTCGCGCACGGGTTCGAAAAAGCCTCCCTGCGCGTCATCTGCAAAAAGGCGGGCCTGACGACCGGAGCGTTCTACAGCCATTTCTCCGGGAAGGAGGAGCTGTTCGACGCCCTGGTGAAGCCCATGCTCGACGGCTTTTCCCGGATGTACGAGACCGTGATCGCCGAGGAACTCTCCGACCTCACGACGGGGGTAGAAAACGAGCTGACCTCCATCACCTATGCCAGCCGGCACCGGGACGAATTCCGCCTGCTGTTTGAGTGCTCCGCGGGGACGAAGTACGAAGGATTCCGTGAGCGCTTGATCAACGAAGTGTTCTACCCCAGCTATCAGGCCGTGTTCGACCGATACGCCGGGCGTGACGCCGGAAACCCGGTGGATCCCGCGCTGGTCCGGCTGATTCTCTGCATGAAATTCGAGGAGTATATGGAGCTGATTTACGGAGGCTATTCCATGGAAGAGATCAAACGGCTGATCGTACAGCTGGCCGTCTTCTCCGAGACCGGATTTCACCGGCTGCTGGAGGAATTGAATAAGGAAGCATAACGCCTGATCGGTTTTCGGTCAGGCGTTTTTCATAACGATTTCGGGAAACCGTTATCGGAATAAATCCGGCCCTGCGCCGTATTTATACATCATCTTCAAAGGAGAGCAAAACCATGGCAAAGAAAGAACTCACCACCGACGCGCGTCAGGACGAAAAGAAGATGCGCACGAAGGACCTCATTTACGCGGGCGCGTTCGGCGCGATCTACATTGTGCTGATGCTCATCGTGGTCCTCGCCACCAGCGCGATCCCGATTTTGTACATCGTCGCACCCTTCACCGTCGGCGTCGTCTGCGCAACGGTCTACGAACTCTGCGTCCTGAAGGTGCGCAAGTTCGGCCCCGCGCTGATCCTCGGCGTCCTGTTCGCGCTGGTCGCCTGCTCCGGCAATATCCTCGGCATGGTCTTCGCCGTGGCCGCGGCGCTTCTGGCGGAGCTCATCATTCTGGCGGGGCGCTACAGATCGAAGAAGCTGTTCCTCCTCTCTTTCCTCGCCTTCAACCTCAACATGGTCTGCCCCTACACCATGCTGTACTTCCACAGGGACGAGTTCATGGCCCGCTCCGTCAGCTTCTACGGACAGGGCTTCGCGGACGAGCTGGCCAAATACGCGGTGAACGGACTGGCGTTCCTTCAGATCGGACTCGCGCTTGTCGGGGCGGCCGTCGGCGTGCTCATCGCGTCGAAGCTCATAAAGAAGCACTTTGAGAAGGCCAATATCGTATAAGTCATGGAGTTCAATCTGTACGGCGACGACGCGCGGGCCCTTGTGCGCTTCGATCCGAGAACCAAGCTGTTCATCTTCCTCGCCTGCGGGGTGACGAGCCTCTACACCTACAGCGGTCTGTACATCCTTCTGTTCGCGGGAGCCGTGTGTGCGGTGCTGGCGCTGTCCGGGAAGCCATGGACCGCCCTGAAAGCCTTCCTGCTCTTTTCCGCCGCGCTCTATCTCAAGGAGACTGTGGACAACGCGGGCGGCTCCTCGTCGGCCGTGGTGCTGATCGTGTCGGTGCTGACGACGCTGGTGCTGTACTCTCTTCCGACGATTTTGAGCCTTGTTCTGATCGTCGGGACCACCAGGGTCAGCCAGTTCCTCTCCGCGCTGAGTGCGATGCACCTCCCGGCCCGCGCGGTCATTCCCGTCGCCATGCTCTTCCGCTTCATTCCCACCGTCGGGGACGAATGGAACGGGATCCGCAAGGCGATGGCGTTCCGCGGGATCTCTCTGAGCTTTTCCTCCGTCCTGCGCCATCCGGGAAAGACCATTGAATATGTGCTGGTGCCGCTGCTCTTTTCCACCGTCGGCGTGATGGAGGAGCTGGCGGCGGCGGCTCTGGCGCGGGGCATGGACGCAGACCGGGCGCGCAGCTCTTACGAAGAAGTGCGGCTCCGGGCGGCGGATTATATCACCATGGCGGTATTTGCGGTCCTGACCGGCGTCATCGTGGCGCTTGTCACGACGAAGGGAGCGGCGGGCGTATGATTACATTCAGAGACGTGAGCTTTCATTACGGCGGAGAGCACGGTACCGGCGAGGGCGTGGACCACATCGATCTCACGATCCGGAACGGGGAGGTCGTGGTGCTCTGCGGACGGTCGGGCTGCGGCAAAACCACCGTCACCCGGCTGCTCAACGGACTGGCTCCGCACTTCTTCCCCGGAGAGCTGGAAGGCGAGGTGTGGGTGGACGATCTGTGCGTATCGTCGGCCCCGCTGTCCGAGACGAGCCGTCTGGTGGGAAGCGTCTTTCAGAATCCGAAGAGCCAGTTTTTCAACGTGGACACCACGGGGGAGCTGGTGTTCGGCTGCGAGAATCAGGGGCTGGACCGGGACGAAATCCGGAAAAGACTCGACAAAACCGTCCGGGACATGAAGCTGGAGGCCCTTCTTTCCCGGAACATCTTCGAGCTGTCCGGCGGGGAAAAGCAGCAGATCGCCTGCGGGAGCGTCTACACCGCGGAGCCGGAGGTCTATGTGCTGGACGAGCCCTCCTCCAATCTGGACAGGCGGGCGATCACCCGTCTGCATGAGACGATCCGAAAAATCAAAGAGACGGGAAAGACCGTGGTGATCTCCGAGCACCGGTTGTACTATCTCATGGATCTGGCCGACCGCTTCCTCTATCTGGACGACGGGATCATCACCCGCTCCTTCACGCCGAAAGAGCTCCGGGCCATGGAGGACGGGGAGCTGGCCGCCCTGGGACTGCGGTGCACGGATCTGTCCTCCCTGCGAAAGAATCCCCTCACCGGCGAGATTCCCCGGGGCGGGCAGGCGGCGGTTGAGACGGTGGACCTCTCCTGCAATCGGGGGAACCATCAGATTCTGGACATCGGCCGCCTTCGGATCCCGGAGCACAGCATCGTCGCCATGATCGGGGACAACGGCTCGGGAAAATCCACCCTGACCGAATCCCTCTGCGGCGTCATTCCGTCGAGCGGGAGCGTGGCCTTCGACGGGGTGTACCGGACAAACCGGGAGCGGGCGGAGCGCAGTTTTCTCGTCATGCAGGACGTGAACCGCCAGCTTTTCTCCGACAGCGTGCTCGAAGAGGCGATGTTTTCTTCTTCCGACTCCAGGGAGTCCTCGGACTCCCTGGAAGAGGCGCAGCGGATCCTTGAGAGGCTCGGACTCGGGGATCTGGCGGAACGGCATCCGGCGTCGCTCTCCGGCGGGCAGAAGCAGCGGTGCGCCATC
>CACYWX010000373.1 GCA_902778205.1 uncultured Ruminococcus sp.
GATGGTGAAGGCGGTGACGATGGCGTCCGCGGTCTGGATGCGCTCCCTCAGCAGGTCGGAGAAGCCGTCCTTGTAGACGCATACGCCCTCCGCCGCGCACCGGAAGCACCCGAGACATCCGCCGGAGAAGTGAAACTCCCGCAGATTCACCAGATCCGTCTCATAGGGGAACACCGCCCGGAACCGCTCGATCATGCGGCGGAGCTGTTCGTCCTCCGGACCGAGATCCGCCACGACGGCCACCCGCTTTGAGGGATCCTTCACCCCACAGCCATCGGGCACCGTCACGGGTCTGTGGGCCGGATCCGGAGCGGGAGACGCCGGCTCGGACAGGCCGTACTTCATGGAGAAGAGCAGATAGTCGAAGAACTGCCGCGCCTCATGCCGTCCCTTCTCCGTCAAAAGGTCCTCCATATCGGCGGAGAGTCCCTCTACGAACCGCATTCCCATATCCTGCGCAAACTCCCGGACGAAGCGGTGGGCGGTCATGTCGTAGAAGTGCTTGGAGGTGGTGATCTGGGTGGCGTATTTGCCCCGGAGATCGATGCCGGACGCCTTCATATTCTCCATGAACCGCATGAGCTGGCAGGGGATCAGGAAGGTGTAGACCGGATAGCAGAAGATCAGACAGTCCGCGGCCGCCGTCTGCCGGGCGAACTCCTCCGGATGCTTCACGGGAAAGTCCGGCCTCACCCCGGCGTGGAGGACGGCAAAGCGGTGGGCAGGATACAGCTTCTCCAGATAAAGGCAGGTCTGGAGGGTGACGGAATCCTTCCCCTTGGGGGATCCGTTGAGAATGAGAAAATTCATGGGTCAGTCCTTTCACAGTCGTCTATACGAGTGTATTGTACCACAAATCCTCTCTTTTGTCGAGAGTGGCGAAAAAACAGTTGCAAAACCGGCCGGTCCTGTGGTATACTCCTGACAGAACGAAGCGGAAAAAGAGGCGGCGCGGATGAAAAAAGCGGTTTTGAAGATTCTGAAGGGCTTCGGCGTCGGGCTGGCGGCGGTCTGCGGGATCCTTGTGCTGGCGGCGGGGACTCTTCTGGTCCTGCCCCTGACAGAGGGTGTGGACCGGGGAGAGATCCCCGGCTCCGGCGGCTGGATGGCGGCTCTGGACGACGGGATGAGCCTGGGGCAGATCGTGATCCCCGGGACTCACAACAGCGGGGCCGAATACGCACAGCTGGCCTTCTTCTCGAAGTGTCAGTCCCTGAGCGTCCGGGAACAGCTGGAGGCCGGGTTCCGCTATCTGGACATCCGTCTGTCCGGAGAACCCGGGGACGACGAGCTGAGGCTGACCCACGGCTTCACCAACTGCAAGCCCTCCGCTCTGTCGAACAAGGCTCTGACGCTCGGGAATGTGCTGGAGGACTGCTATGCCTTTCTGGACGGGCATCCCTCGGAAACGGTCCTGTTCTGCGCCAAGCACGAGCACGGGGAGATCTCCGTGAGGGACATGCAGACCCTCCTTTTGGCGGAGGCGGAAAAGCGCCCGGACCGCTGGCTTCTCACGGATGCCATGCCCACCCTCGGGGAGGCTCGGGGCAGGATCGTCCTGCTGCGCAGGTGGGAGGATGAGGCCGGGCTCGGACCGGATGCCGGGATCCCCTTCGGATGGGCGGATCAGGGAGGCACCCCCTCCACGGTCGAGGACGTCGAGGCGAATTTCCCGGGGGAGCTGCTTCTCTGGGTGCAGGACCGGTACGAATACGGCGTCGGGGACAAATGGACGGCGTTCCGCTCCGGTCTGGAGACGGGCGTCGGAGAAGGCGAGGCGGCGGTCCACTTCCTCAGCACCAAGGGGGAAGCCGCCTACGGGCATCCGTACTATTTCGCAAAGCGTCTGAATCCGATGCTCGGGGCCCTGTCCCTTTCGGAGATCGTCCTCCCCAAGGGATCGTCCCTCGGATGGATCGTCGTGGACTTCGGTTCGGCAAAGCTGGCGGAGCATATTTACGCGGAGAACTTCCGGTAAGAAATCAAAGTAAAAGAATCGCGCTGTCCGTGCCGGTTTGACCGGTTGACGGAACAGCGCGGTTTTCTTATATGGGACCTGCGACGGGAGAGTACCCGTTATCTTGCCAGCCGGTACACCTTCATCTGACCCGGGGCTAACCAGTCGCCGCCGCAGAGCTCTTCCTCAGTCTCGTAGTAGCAGGCGTCCCAGGAGGCGTCCTTCAGCCGAACGCAGGCGTGATTCCACGTGAACCGCTCGAAGACACGGGTGTCCTTCGGCACGTGGAGCACGAACTGGCCGCTTTCCTTCACGGAATTGTTGACCACCGCCGCGTACTTGTCCCCGTTCAGGGAGAAGAAGCCCACCACCGCCGGCAGTCCCTGGGGACAGGTCACGTCGGTCAGCACGTTGTCCGTCTTTCCGGCCTCGAACAGCGGATACCCGCCGTAGGACTTGACCGTGTGGTACGTGCCGAGATGCTCAGCGTGCAGAAAGAAGTCCCCGAACTGATGCAGGAAGTGGCGGTTCACCCGTGACAGGCGGTTGAAGGTCTCCGTCCGCTCGCCGAACTCGTCGATGGGAGGCAGTCGGTAGTTGGACATGGGCTCCCGCTCGTAGATGAAGAACCAGAGAATGCCCTTCATGCCCGACGCCGCAGCCGTGTTGAGCTGCCAGCGAAGATCGTCCTCCGACGGCACCCGGTAGCGGAAGTGGCCCACGGACAGAAGCGTGGTCCAGGGGGCGATCCCGGCGGCTTCGGCTCCCGCGGCGAATTTGCGCAGGTTGGTGAAGTACTGGTGCGTCCCCTCCTCCTCCGGATTCATCTGGGTGTAGCAGTCGTAGCAGAGGATCTTCAGATCCGACGCCTCAACGAACCGCCTGGCCCAGTCCTCGAAGGTCGGGGCCTTCAGGATGGTCTCCTCCTGTCCCTTCCAGTAGGGGAGGAAGTTCAGATGCGGCGTCAGCTCCGGCGCGATGGACAGCTGGAGCCTGCAGGCCCGGGCGGCGGCGGCGAACTTCTCGTCCGTGGTGGGCTCGTCCCCCACGTGGAAGCCCATGACGGCGGGATGGCGTCCGAAGTCCTCGTAGGCAGCCCGGAACTGCGCCGCGCACTCCTCCTCCGTGTCGCCGGACCACCAGCGGGCCCGGTGGTCGCTGACGATGACCCGGATGTCCCGCTCCGCGCAGGCGTCCAGGATTCCGAGCATGGCGTTTTTATCACAGCCCTCGTAGTATTCCGGGCTCAGGGCGAAGGTCATGCCGAGATCGGCCCAGTCCTTCACCGCCTCGGGGCCCAGGTCGCCGGTCTTCGTGTAGTTCCAGAAGCCGATGGGAAACTTGTTCATGGTGTTGTCCTCCCTTGTGTATTGGATTTCAGTCGATGTAAAAGCAGTAGTCCAGGATCACGCGGCCCTCCCCGTCCGGGGTGGTGAAGCGGGGACAGAGGCCGTTTTCGAAGGACCAGACGGCGCCCTCCGGATCCTTCCGAAGCGCAAAGCCCGCCTGCCGGACCGCATCCGCGCATCCGGGAATCGCGCCGTGGACCTCGTCCTCGGGACCACGGATCCACACGGTGCCGAGGGACCCGGCGGGGAAGTCCACGGACTCGAAGCCCTCCGGGACCGGGGTACCTTCCGGCGCGAACATGCCGATCCAGTACTGGAACGGCTGTTTTTCCGCTCTCCGCTCCAGCCCGACGTATCCGCCGCCGTTTTCCCAGAGCTTCAGAATGGCCTCCGTGCCGTCCATGGCCTCCTCCACCCGGTCGAACCAGCCGTTCGCGAACCAGTCCCCCCACCAGGGGCCGAAGTCCGGATACCTCTTCCCGATGAACCGCATGGCGGGAACCTTG
>CACYWX010000374.1 GCA_902778205.1 uncultured Ruminococcus sp.
AGGATGGAATTGTATTCGGCCTCCAGCTCCTTCAGCTTGTCCTCGGCCTTCTCGATGGCGCGCTGGGCGTCGCTGATGGTCTTGTCGGAGGTCAGCCCGTCCACGGTGCCGCTCTCCAGCAGCTTCGTGTACTTCTCCTTCGCCTCGGCCAGGTCCTTTCTGGCGTTTTCCAGCTGCTCGGAGGGGTCGTTGGACAGGGACAGGATCGGCGCGTCCTTCTCCACAGTGTCTCCCGCCTTCACATAGACGGACTGGACCTTTCGTGTCTGCTCGATCTTCTCGTCCTCTTCGAAGATGACGTTGTAGCTGGCGTTTGCCTTCACCGTCCCGTTTGCCTTCACCGCCGAGGACAGGGTCGCGTACTGGGCGTACTGGGCCGAGACCTCCGGCAGTCGGGCGTTCATGATGGTACGGGAGAAAAACGTCAGCAGGAGCAGGATCACCAGAAAGATGATCGCAATGTTCTTGACCCAGTCCCGTCTGTTCTGCGCTTTGGAATCCATAACCGGCAACCTTTCGTGAGTTCGTGTTTAACCCTTCACCGACGCGGAATAGGAGATCCCGTCGATCAGGTAATCCTCGCTGTAGAGGAAGAGCAGCACCGGCGGCACCATGTAGATGACCGCGATGGCCAGGGCGACGCCCGTGTCTCCCTGATTGATCTTCGACAGGAACACGGAGAGCGGATAGAGCTCTTCGTCCTTCAACAGGATCAGGGGCTGCTCCACCATGTTCCAGTAGTCGATGAACACCAGGATGGCCACCGAGTACAGGACGCTCCGGCAGAGAGGAAGGAAAATGCGGAAGAAAATCGACAGCTCCCCGGCTCCGTCCAGCTTGGCCGCCTCCACGATGGACGAGGGAATCCGCTTCATGAACTTCGTCAGGATGAAGACGGAGAAGGGGGAGAAGATGCCCGGCAGAATGATGGCCCATCGGGTGTTCATCAGATTGAGCCGGTCGATGACCAGGTAGTTGGGCACCAGAGTCACCTGATAGGGCATCAGCATCAGAATAATGTAGATGAAGAATACCGCACTCCGGAACTTCGTGTCCACCCGGGCGAAGGAGTAGGACGCCCCCGCCGCCACCGCCAGCTGAAACAGCACGATGGGCAGCACGTAGATCACCGAGTTCCAGAACTTCAGGAGGTATTCCGGAGAGGTCAGAAGCACCGTGGCATACTGGGAGAAGCTCACCCGGTTGGGAATCAGCTGCAGGTTGACCTGCTCCCCGATGAAGACCCGTCCTCCGCTCCCCGCCGCGCCAAGCCCGGAGAAGATCTTGCCGTAGTTGGCGGTGATCTCCGTGGTGGACATGAAGGAGTTGGTGAGGGTGAATACCGTCGGAAAGAGGAAGAGCACCGCGAAGGTCAGAAGGATCAGCATGGCGAACGTGAGGAACAGCACGCGCCCCAGGGTGATCTTCTTTTTCTTCCCCGCCTTTGCGGAAACCGTTTCCGGGGATACCGCCCCGGTCGCTGTGACGCCGCCGCTCATTCGTCCAGCCCCCTTCCGGCCCGGTCGTCTATGAAGAGAAGCAGGCCGATGATGACGATCATGATCAGGCAGAGGATCATGGCCGCCGAGGACAGCTTCTGATATTCCAGATGGGCGAAAGTGTTGTTCATGAAGTGCTGGAGGGTGTACATGGTCTCAAAGGGATAGTCCCCCGTCAGGAGATAGACCTCCCGGAACACCTTGAAGGAGTTGATAAGGGACATGATGGTAACGAAGGACACGGTGGAGGACAGGTATCTCAGCTTGATGGTGAAGAACCGTCTGACGGGCCCCGCGCCGTCCAGCATGGCCACCTCCAGAATGTCCTTCGGTATGGCGGACAGGGCGGACATGAACATGATCATGTTGTAGCCGATGTTCTTCCACAGGAACAGGAGCACCACCACCAGATACCCGTAATCCGACTTGAACCACTCCACCGGCTGCGCGCCGAAGAGGGCCATCGCGGAGTTCACCACGCCGTTGAAGTCGAATAAAACCTGCCAGATCAGGATGACCGACGCGGCCGGCACGATCATGGGGGACAGAAAGATGGTCCGGAAGGTGCTTTTGTACGGCACGTTGGCGTCCAGCAGAACCGCCAGGGCCAGCGACAGGATCACCACCAGCGGCACCGCCGTCAGGGAGAAAACCCCCGTGTTCTTCAGCGCCATCTTGAAGGCCGCGTTGTGAAAAAGCTGTTCGTAATTTCTGAGCCCCACAAAGACGCCCGATGAGGTGTCGTCGATGAGGGAGTAGTAAATGACCACAAAAAACGGGAGGATGAAGAAGGTCAGGACGCCGCATACGGACGGCAGCATGTAGAACGACGTGGCGAACCGCTCGCGCCTCTCCCTTCTAGACAGACCGAACCGCCGGCGCTTTCCGCCCGAGGTCCGCTCCGTCTCCGCCGCATCTTCCCCGACGGCGGCGGCTTTCTTTTTTTTCATCATCTGATATACCGGAACTGTTCAAATTCGTTTGATCGTATATAAGACGGCGGACAGGACCGAAAAGTTCCGTCCGCCGCGCGATTTTTTCATTCTTGGGGGGAATTTTTTAACTTCCTGAAAAAAACGGATTCCCTCACGTGTGCCAGCCGTCGATCCCGGCGCGCTCCATGGCTCCGATCAGCCTCCGATAGACCCCCCGGTGCCGCGCGTCCAGCTCCCGCAGAAGCTCCGCCGCCTCCGCCCGTTCCGTCTCCCCGTCCGCCGGGCAGGGACTTTTCACCGTGGGAAGCTCCGCCGCACGGACCAGAGCGCGGATCTCACGCTCCCGGCAGTAGATCAGGGGACGGATCACCGAAAAGCCCTTATCCTCATAGACTGTCACCGGGGAGAAGCATCCGATCCGGCCTCCCGCGGTCAGGGACATGAGAAGGGTCGCGGCCGCGTCGTCCATGTGATGGCCCAGAGCCAGCCGGGACGCGCCGAGCTTTTCCATTTCCCCGGACAGCGCGCCCCGCCGCATCTTCGCGCACAGGGAGCAGGGATTCTTCTCCCGCCGCTCGCCGAACACGATCCCGTAGATGTCGGTCTTCACGATCCGGTATTCCACGCCGAGGGACGCGCAGAACGCCGCCGTGGAATCGAACATCCCTTCCCCGCCCGGAAAGCCGGGATCCACCGACAGCCCCACCAGTTCGAAGGGCTCCGGCCAGAACCGGCGCAGATGGGCCAGCACGTACAGCAGAGCGGCGGAATCCTTTCCCCCGGACAGACCCACCGCGATCCGGTCCCCCGGGGAGATCATGCCGTACCGCTCCGCCGCCTGACGGACGCGGGACGCGAGAGTTTCCAGTTCTTTCATATAAATAAAAATCAACACACGATCCGGATTCGAATCGAAAATCGGAGGAATCATGCCCGTCAAAATCTATCTCGATCAGGGGCACAACCCCGACAACCCCAACGCGGGAGCTGAGGGAAACGGCTTCCGGGAGCAGGACCTGGTCTACGCCATCGGACAGCGGACTGCCGCCATGCTCCGGGGCTACGGCTTCGACGTGCGCCTGTCCCGCCCGGAGCCGGACACTCAGCTGGGCACGTCCGTCGCCACGTCCCTGGCGGCCCGGGTCTCGGACGCCAACGCCTGGGGCGCGGACTACTTCATCAGCCTGCACTGCAACGCCTCGGACATCGCCGCCGCATCGGGAACGGAGGCCTTCGTGTACCGCCGGAACACCGACGCCGAATGGCTGGCCTACCGCCTGATCCAGGGAGTCACCGACGCCACCGGACTTCCCGACCGGGGCATCACCGCCAGACCCGGACTCTACGTCCTGCGGAAAACGAAAATGCCGG
>CACYWX010000375.1 GCA_902778205.1 uncultured Ruminococcus sp.
CAGGTGGCAGGGGGCGATGGATGCGATCTGGGGGGAGTGGGTCACGGAGATCACCTGAGCTCTTTCGCTGAGCTTCTCCAGCATGATGCCGATGCGCTCCGAGGTCCCACCGGATACGCCCGTGTCGATCTCGTCGAAGATCAGGGTGGCGGATTCGTTCTTGTCGGCCAGGGCGGTCTTCAGGGCCAGGGTGATCCGGGACAGCTCGCCGCCGGAGGACACCTTACCGAGGGAGCCCAGCTCCTCACCCGCGTTGACGGAGATCAGAAAGTCCACGTCGTCGCATCCGTCCGAGCGGAAAACAGGAGCTCCGTTCTCTCTCAGCGGCGTCACGGCGACCCGGAACCGCACCTTCGGCATGTCGAGGAACCGGAGCGATTCCGAAATCTCCCCGGTGAGCCGTTCCGCCGCCGCCGTCCGCTTGGCACGGAGCCGCTCCGCTGCATCGGAGGCTTCCGCTTCCTTTTCCGCCAGCTCCTTCTCCATCTGCGCCACCCGGAAATCGCCGTCCTCCAGCTCCGAAATCCGGGCGGCGATCTCCTCCCGCTTTGCTTTGACGTCGGCGACGGTGGGACCGTACTTCCGCTCCAGCTTTTCGATGAGGGCCAGGCGCGCCTCGATCATGGTGAGCTTTTCCGCCGGATCTCCCGCGGCGTCCTCGTCCAGGGAATCCCGAACCCGCTCGGCGATGTCAACGATCTCGTACCGGTAATTCTGCAGGCGGGCGGCCATTTCATCCGCGCCCTCCACCACGCCGGACAGCTGTCCCAGGGCGGCTTCGGCCCGTTCCAGCAGATACGCGGCGGTAGCGCCCTTTTCGCTCTCCGACAGAGCCCGCGTCACGATCCCCGCGTATTTGGTGACCTTTTCCAGGTCCTTCAGCTTCGTGCGGGACCGTCTGAGCTTTTCCTCCTCGTCGTCCGAGGACAGGCGGGCGGAGTCGATCTCCTTCTTCTGATACTTCAGAATGTCCAGCATCATGTCCCGCTGGCTCATGGCCTCCCGGTGCGCGGCGATCTTTCGCTTCAGCTCAGCCATCTCGCCCCAGAGCCGCCCGTAGACCTCCGCCTCCTCCCGGTCGTCCGCGAAGGAATCCAGAAGAGCCGGATAGCGGCTCCGGTCGGCGAAATCGTTCCGCTCGCTCTGGGTCTGCACGTTCAGCAGAAGCGGCGCAAGCTCCCGGAGCGCGGACAGAGGGGCGGCCCGCCGGTTGATCTTCGCCTGGGAGCGTCCGTCCGCGGAAACGGTCCGGATCAGCTCCAGCATCCCGTCCTCGTCCGGCGGATAACCGAGGGCTTCAAAACGCCCGCGCGCTTCCTCCGGGATCGAAAAGATCCCCGAAACCCGGGCTCTGTCCTCGCCGGTCCGGAGCAGCTCCCGGCCGTTCTTGGCCCCGCAGAGCAGGAGCAGGCTGTCGATCACGATGGACTTGCCCGCGCCCGTCCGTCCCGTAATGACGGTGAAGCCGTCCCGGAAGGCAATGTCCATATGCTTCGCGACGGCGATGTTTTCGATGGTCAGATTTTCCAGCATGATTTGTCACAGGATTCCCGGCGGCGTTACGCGGCGCTCAGGAATTGATGAGCTTGGTGATCCGGCGCGCGATGGCTTCCGCCGCGGCGTTGTCCCGGCACACGATGATGATGCAGTCGTCCCCGGCCACGCATCCCAGAATATCCGCCTCGTGCAGGGTGTCCACCCCGGCCGCCACCGCCTGCGCCATGCCGGCGTAGGTCTTGATGACGATGTCGTTCTGGGAATAATCCACGTTCTTCACGGAAGAGGCCAGCGCGCGGCTGTACACATGCTGATTCTCGGTTCCGTTGTTCTTCGGGACCACGTACTTGTAGGTACCCATGTCGGACATCTGCTTTAAGAGCTTCAGCTCGCGGATGTCCCGGGAAACCGTGGCCTGGGTCACGTCGAAGCCGGCCAGCTTCAGCTTGGCGATGAGCTCCTCCTGGGTTTCGATGTTGTAGTTTTCGATGATTTCGAGGATTTTGTTGTGTCGCTTTACCTTCATGGCAACCCTTTCTGGCCGGAGCCTGCCGGATTCGGCGTAAAATGGAATGGATGGAACTGACGGGAATCAGGGCCGGTCTTCTTCGGAGATCCGAAGCCGGACGCGGTCTCATTCGGAAAGCTTCGCGCGGAGCACGTCCAGGAATCCGCCTTCCTTCACGCGGATCAGCCTGGTGGAATGAACGGAACGGCGGATGGTGATCCGGTCCCCGCTCCGAAGGGCAAGATCCTCGCGGCCGTCCGCGTTGAGCCAGACAGACGCGTTGTTGCTTTGAATATTGTCGATCCGCAGGACGGAATTCCCGCGGAAAATTACCGGTCGGCTGGACAGCGTGTGGGGGCAGATGGGCGTGACGCACACCGCCTCGATGGACGGATCCAGCACGGGACCGCCGGCAGACAGGGAGTACGCGGTGGAGCCGGTGGGAGTGGCAAAGATCATGCCGTCCGCCCGGCAGGTCTCGATCAGCACGCCGTCGCACCGTACGTCGAAGGCGATGAGCCGGGCGATGGGGCCGTTGGTCAGGACGATGTCGTTCAGCACGGTGAAGGTCCCGCGGCAGACGCCGTCCTCCCCCGTCACCTCCGCGTCCAGCATCATTCTCTCCTCGGTGGCGTAGCGTCCCTCGGACAGCCGGTCCAGCAGCCCGAACTCCCCGATCTCCATGCCGGTCATGAATCCCACGTGGCCGTAATTGATGCCGAGGATGGGGACGTTCTGGCCGAGAAGCCTGTGGGACGCCTCGATGATGGAACCGTCCCCTCCCAGCACCAGAGCGGCGGTACCGCTGGAGCCGGGCTCCTTCGTGCCGTCCCAGACGAAGGACAGCTTGTCGGCCGCGAAGGACAGATAGTCCCGATGCTCCGGAAGGACGCCCACCCGCTCACCCCGTTCCAGAAGCCGGTCCAGCAGGGCGGAGATCGCTTCGGCGGGGATCCGCTTCCCCGTGTTCGGAATCAGGATCAGATTGCCGATACTACTCATGCAAAGCCTCCGCGATGTCTGTATCCGCCACGGTCCGGACCGATCCACGTCGGGCCAGGACAAGGAACTCCGTGTTGCCGTCCCCGCCCTTCACCGGCGATTTCATCAGTCCGGACGCGCCGAGTCCCAGCCCGTCCATGGCGGTGAGTACCCTGCGGACCGCCGCTCTGTGCTCCTTCGGATCCTTCACGACGCCGTTCTTCGACAGGGCCTCACGCCCGCATTCGAACTGCGGCTTGATCAGCGTTACGCAGAGGGCGTCCGGGGCGAGGACCGACGTCAGAGCGGGCAAAACCAGTGTCTGGGAGATGAAGGACAGGTCCATCACCGCCAGCGCGCAGGGCTCTGGGATGATATCCGGGGACAGGAAGCGGGCGTTGACCCCCTCCAGGTTCACGACCCGGGGATCCCTCCGCAGTCCCTCGTCCAGCTGACCATGCCCGGCGTCCACGGCGTAGACTCTCGCCGCTCCGCGCCTCAGAAGGCAGTCGGTGAACCCGCCGGTGGACGCGCCAATGTCCGCGCAGACCAGACCCGCGGGATCGATCCCGAACCGGTCCAGCGCGGCCTCAAGCTTCAACCCGCCCCGGCCCACATAGGGATGATCCTCTCCGCGGACAACAAGGACCGACTCCTCCCCCACCTCGTGGGAGGGCTTGAGGACGACGGCCCCGTCCACCTCCGCGAAGCCCTTTTCGATCAGCTCGCGGGCACGGGTGCGGCTCTTCGCCAGTCCCCGGCTGAACAGGGCCTGATCCAGTCTCATTTCATGCGCTCCGACA
>CACYWX010000376.1 GCA_902778205.1 uncultured Ruminococcus sp.
CGCCGCGGGGAGGGTCCCCGTCATCGCGGGATGCGGCTCCAACGACACCGCGCGTGCCGTCCGTCTGGCAAAGGAGGCCGAGCGGGCGGGATGCGGATGCCTGCTCTGCGTGACGCCGTACTACAACAAAACCACCCAGTCCGGCCTTGTCCGGCATTTCGAGACCGTGGCGGACGCGGCCTCCCTGCCCCTGATCCTCTACAACATCCCGGGACGCACCGGCGTGGACATATCCCTCGACGCCTACCGCGCCCTGGCGGAGCATCCCCGGATCGCGGGAGTCAAGGAGGCGTCGGGGGACGTGGTCCGGTGCGCGCGGATCCTGGAGGCAACGGGGGATTCCCTGGCGGTCTGGGCCGGAAACGACGCGGAGGCGGTCCCCGTCATGGCCGAGGGAGGGGCGGGGGTGTTCTCCGTGGTCTCGAATCTGTTCCCCCATGCCGTCCGGAGGCTGTGCCGGATGGCGGAGGCGGGGGACTATGCGGGAGCGGCCCGACTTCAGCGGGAGCTGCTTCCCCTGACCGACGCCCTGTTTTCCGCGGTCAATCCCATCCCTCTCAAGACCGCCTGTTCCGCTATGGGACTGTGCTCTCCCGCCCTCCGTCCTCCGCTTGTCCCTCTGGAGGAGGACGGCAGGATCCGTCTGGAGGCGGAGCTGGCCCGATGCGCGGAGAAGTTCGGGGAGCTTGGGGAATAAATCGGATCAAAGGGGAAAGACGCGGCCTCCGCCCTTTCCCCGATTTACACAGGATGAACAAAACAGGAGGATGCGCCATGCTGACACCAGGACTCGTCACCGTCACCTTCCGCCGGTTCTCCCGGCAGGAAATCTGCGACACCGCCCAAAAGGCCGGGCTCTCGCTCCTCGAGTGGGGCGGAGACATCCACGTTCCCCCAGAGGATCCCGACGCCGCCCGGGACGCCCTGACCCTCACGAAGGCCGCGGGCCTGACGGCGGATACATACGGCTCCTATTACCGCTGCACCCCGGAGGAGGATCCCGCGCCCATCGTCCGTGCCGCGGAGATCCTGGGGGTGAGGAACGTCCGGATCTGGGCCGGCCGGAAGGGCTCCCGGGACGCGGATGAGGAGGACCGCGCGTCCGTCGCCGCCGCCGTGAGAACACTCTGCGCCATGGTGCCGGAGGGCGTGACCGTCAGCGCGGAGTTCCATCAGGGGACCCTGACCGATCACTACGAGAGCGCGATCCGGCTGTGGGAGGAGGCAGCCGCCCCCAATTTCCGCCTGTACTGGCAGCCGAACCAGTTCATGGACGACGACTACAACCTTGCGGCGGTCAAAGCGGTGGCGCCTCACCTGTCAAACGTCCACGTCTTCACCTGGGCCGGACACGACAAGTTCCCCCTCTCGGACGGGGAGCGTCTGTGGCGGCGGTATCTGGACACGGTCCGGGAATCCGGCGGAGACCACGGGCTCCTTCTGGAATTCGTCTGCGACGAGACGGCGGACCAGCTGTACCGGGACGCGGAAACCCTCAGAGGATGGCTGGAATAAAAATATTGCCGCGGATTCACTAATTTTAGCGATGCGGAATCTCCCGTTCCGTGGCATAATGATGACAGCCAAATACGATTACGGGAGGTACCATATGGCAAACCAGACATGCGCCATCTGCGGGGCGGAAATCAATGTGTTCCAGTCCCAGAAGCTGACCGACGGCACGTATATCTGCCGCAAGACCTGCAAGAAAAAGGGGTTCAAGGATTACGACTACATGCACGCGTCCCTTCCGGCCGTGAAGGCTCACCTGGAGCAGGTGGAGCTGGGCACGAAGCTGTGGGAGACCTACTTCATCCCGCGCCTCAAGACCAAGGACAAGTCCCAGAAGCTGGAGGTCTTCTATCCCGTTTACGTCGCGCCGGACGTGGGACTCATGGCCTACGTGGAGACAAGGTATAAGATCTTCATTTTCGGCAAGAGCCAGATCGCTTGCGTCTACCGCATCGCGGACCTGGTGGGCTACGACTGCGAGACCGAGACCAAGCAGAATCAGGACGGCAAGACAGAGACCGTCACCTGGTGCGTCCTGACCTTCCGGAACACCGCGGGACTCAACCCCGTGAAGATCCGGATCAACGGTCCGAAGAGCTTCGAGAAGATCGAGAAGTATTTCAACACCCTCTTCGGCATCCAGAAGACCCTCGGCAACGCCAAGAACACCTGGAAGAGTCAGATCGAGGCCGCCAAGTCCCTGGGAGCCGCCATCGGGGCCGCGGTGAAGGGTGAGACGGAGGGGTTGGAGGACAAGGCCGCCGACGCCGCCGCGAAGCTGGACACCGCCGTCTACGGAGACCGCACCGAGCTGGAGCAGAAGGCCGACGCCGCCATCGCCGCTGTGAAATGATCCCGGACCGGTCCCCGGTCAGATGAAAAAGGAAGCCGCCGTGTTCCCCGGACAGGAGAATGCGGCGGCTGTCTGTTTATGCCCCTCCGTCAGCGCCGGGAAGATCTCCTCCTGCTTTCCGGAACAGCTCCGGTCCGGTTCATGCCCGCTTCCTTTTGCCCGCCCGGCTCTTGCGTCCGGCGGCGGAACATGGTATAATCACCACGGGCATCCATCGGAGAGCATCGAAAGGAGAAGACCACATGGACGGAAAGCGCACGGAGGACTGGGGAATCCGGATCGGACGGCTGGAGCGGGGACCCCTCAATAAAATCACGGACGTGCCGGGGGTGAGAGTGGGGCATTCCACCATCCGGGACGGGCGGCACAACACGGGGGTGACCGTGATCCTGCCTCCCGGGGACAATCCCTTCCGGGACAGGCTCGTCGCGGCGTCCTTCGTTCATAACGGCTTCGGAAAGACCGCCGGCACCGTGCAGATTGACGAGCTGGGGACTCTTGAGACTCCCATAGCCCTGACCAACACTCTGAACGTGGGCGCGGTGTCGGACGCCGTCGCGGCGTATATGACCCGGATCTGTGCAAAGGACGGCATACCCCTGTACAGCGTCAATCCCGTGGTGGGGGAATGCAACGACGCGGGACTCAGCGCCATCGCCGACCGTCCCGTCACGGCGGAGCACGTGTTCGAGGCTATTCGGACCGCCTGTGCGGATTTTGAGGAGGGCGGCGTCGGAGCCGGAGCGGGAACCATGTGCTACGGGCTCAAGGGCGGTATCGGATCGGCCTCCCGCCGGATCGTCCTCGACGGGCATCCGTATACCCTTGGCATCCTGGTACAGTCCAACTACGGCTCCACGGCGGATCTCATGATCGGCGGCGTCCCGACCGGGGAGAAAATCGCCCGCCGGATCCGGGAGGAGGAGTGCGATCAGGGCTCCATCATGGTGATCCTGGCCTGCGACGTCCCCCTCACCGCAAGACAGCTGCGCAGGGTGATCCGCCGCTGTTCCGTAGGCATCGCCCGGATGGGATCCTATATCGGCCACGGCAGCGGGGAGGTCTTCATCGGCTTCTCCACCGCAAACGTCCTGCCCCGGAGCGCGGCGGCGGACGTCATGACCATCTCCTGCATCCGGGAGGAGCGGATCGACGCGCTGTTCCGCGCGGCGGGAGAAGCGTCGGAGGAGGCGATCCTCAATTCCATGCTGGCCGCCGATCCCATGACCGCTCCCGACGGCCGCCGGATCCGCAGCCTCCGGGAGTTCATGCCGCTGGAGTAGAGCTGTCGTGCTGCCACACGATGAGGGGCTGTCGCAAAACAGTCCAAAAGTTTTGATCGACCTTTTACAAAAGGTCGCAGGGTCTCGGGGCAGAGCCCTGAGCCGCACTCCGCAGAGTGCGGAACACC
>CACYWX010000377.1:0-3753 GCA_902778205.1 uncultured Ruminococcus sp.
GCTCTGCCCGAGGATTTTCCGGGCCTCGGGAACCTGGTCGCAGAGAGCCGTGAGCCCTCCCAGCACGCCGTACATATTGATATACGCCAGCGTTTTCTGATCGATGTTTTCAGCCATAGGATGCCTCGATTCTGTGGAATGGTATATAAAGTATGCCGTTCAAAATAGGATGTCAGCGGAGCCGGACGCTGATCTCGCCGCTGTCCAGCACGACGGGACCGTCCTCCGTATCCACCGACAGGGAGCCGTCGCCGTTCACCGCCGTAACGATCCCTTCCCGGGAGACGCCGTTCCGGATGAAGGTGATGTCCCGGCCGGTCACGATGCTTCGGGCGCGGTACTCGTCCGATACGGCGGAAAAGCGGAAGCCGTCCCGGGCCGCGTCGAGGAAGCCCTCCGTCAGACAGGCGCAGAGCGTCTCGGGCTCAACGGGCCTTCCCGGACGGCTCAGGCAGACGGGAGGAAAGTTTGCCCCGTCCACATGGGGAGCGGAGGTCACGTTCACGCCGATGCCGATCACCAGATACAGGCCGCGCCCGTTCTCCGTCAGCTCGCAGAGGATCCCGGCGGCCTTTCCGTACGCGCCGGAGGGATCCGCGGGCACCAGAACGTCGTTGACCCATTTGATCCGGGCGGGCAGGGCGGAGCATTCCTCCACGGCCCGGCAGGCGGCAACGGCGGCGCATCCGGTCACGCCCACGGCTCCCGTGGGAGGATGGGGCATGGGAAGCAGGAGGGACATGTACAGCCCTCCCGGCGGGGAGACAAAGGTTTTTCCCTGACGTCCGCGCCCCGCCGTCTGCCGGTCCGTCGCGAAGAGGACGGGGGAGGACGGTCCGGTCCTTGCGTATTCCTTCGCGTCGTTGTTGGTGGAGCCGGTTTCCGCCGGGACGAAGAGCTGCGGAAAAAGACCCCGCTCCCCGAGGCGGCGGACCAGAAGCGCTTCGTCCGGCATGGATTTCCCTCCTCCCCGATTTCAGGTGATTTTCTCTATTGTAGCAGAAAACCGGCGGGATGTCAATGCGTTTGGGGCGGGCGGGGCAAGATTGGCCGGGAGCGGATTCTTCCACAGGGGGATTTTTCCGGTTTCTCTTGACAAATTCCTCGCGCCATGCTATAATATCCATCGCATTGAGGGAGTAGCAAGCGCGGAGATTTCTGCGCAGCAAGTCAACAGTCCCGGCGTGATTGGCGTCTGGCTTGCTTTAATTTGCGAGACTCATGGCGGCAGATCCCGTCCTGTGTCCCGCGCTCCGGTTTCCCTCTGTTTTTTTGTTGGCAGAGGAGAAACGCGCTCCCGGCTGAATCCGGATTTTGTGACCGACGGCATCGAACCGCGGTCTTTTTTACTGTCCGCGCCAGGACGTGCGGGGGGAATACGCATGACGGAGCGCGGCTTCGGATACAATGCGGATGAATGACTGAGGAGCGGGGGGATCGACCTTGTATCTGAATCTGCTGTTTTTCGCCAACAGCGTTCTTCTGGGCGCGGGACTGGCCATGGACGCCTTTTCCGTGTCGCTGGCGGACGGACTGGCTGAGCCCGGCATGAAGAAATCCCGGACGGCGGCCGTTGCCGGGGTGTACGCGGGCTTTCAGTTCCTCATGCCCATGATCGGCTGGATGCTGGTCCGGTGCGCGGTGGAGCTGTTCCGGAGCGTGGAGCCCTTCATCCCGTGGATCGCGCTGATCCTTCTCTGCTGGATCGGCGGAAAGATGCTGATCGAGGGACTGCGGGAGAAATCCCGGGATCCGGAGGAGGGAGAGCCGTCCCGGGAGCGTCTCACCGCGGGCGCGCTGTTCTGGCAGGGAGTGGCCACCTCCATCGACGCGCTGTCCGTGGGATTTACCATCTCCTCCTATGACTGGAGAGCCGCCCTGACCGCCTCGGCGGTGATCGCCGCGGTGACCTTCGTCATCTGCCTGGGCGGGCTGAAGCTGGGGAAGCTCTTCGGCACGAAGCTGTCCGGGCACGCCTCCGTGCTGGGCGGCTGCATCCTCATCGCCATCGGCGTCGAGATCCTCGTGAAATCGCTGATCTGAAAAGGGACGGTCATACGCCTCCCTCCGGGATCACAAAAAATAAGGAGTGTAAAATCATGCTTGTTCCGGTTCTGCTGTTCCTTCTGGGGCTTCTTCTCCTCATCAAGGGGGGAGACTGGTTTGTGGACGGGGCCACCGGCATCGCCCGCCGCTTCCACATTCCGGAGATCATCGTGGGCGCCACCGTAGTCTCCATCGGCACCACCCTGCCGGAGGTCATGGTGTCCTCGGCCTCCGCCGTCAAAGGCGCGGGCGGCATCGCCTACGGAAACGCCATCGGCTCCGTCATCTGCAACACGGCCCTCATCGCGGCGCTGACCGTAGCGGTAAAGCCCGGGAAGGTGGACCGGAAGTCTCTCAAAACCCCGGTGATCTTCTTCTTCGCCTCCGCCGCCTTCTATCTCTTCAACGCCTACGCCTTCGGACGCTTCGACCGCTGGGCCGGGATCGTGCTTCTTGCCGTGTTCCTCGTCTACATGATCGTCACGGTGCGCCAGGGCCTGTCCGGAAAGGATCTGCCCGCTGAGGAGCCGGCTGATGAGGAGGTCGAGCCCGCCCGGAAGAAGCCCCTGTGGCAGGAGATCCTGCTTCTGGTCGTCGGCGCGGCCCTCATCGCCGTGGGCGCGGACCTGCTGGTGGACAACGGAACCATCATCGCGGAAAAGCTGGGCGTTCCGCAGTCCGTCATTGCCCTGACCTTCGTGGCGCTGGGCACCTCCCTGCCGGAGCTGGTCACCGCCATCACCTCCCTGGCCAAGGGTCACGGCGCCCTGTCCCTGGGAAACATCGTCGGCGCGAACCTCTTCAATCTGGTACTGGTCAGCGGCATGGCCGTAACGCTCAGCCCCTTCGCTCTGCCCGACGGAAAGACGGTGGCCGGGATCAACGCCTCCCTGGTGGTCGACGCGCCGGTCATGCTGGGCGTCATGCTGATTCTGACGGTGCCGGCGCTCATCCGCGGAAAGATGGCCCGGTGGCAGGGGATCCTTCTCCTGACGATCTACGCGGCCTTCTGCGTGTTCCAGTTCGCGCTGTAAACGGCGCTTTCTCAGGAAACAAAGAATTCACAGGTTATTTTGCGGAAAGAACTTGATTTTTCCCGCTCCGTGCGGTAGAATAAATCGGTTAGCAAAGAGACCCTTATTTCATTGAGACAGGAGAATACCATGGCACTCGTCACCACCACCGAAATGTTCAAAAAGGCCTACGCGGGCCATTATGCCATCGGCGCGTTCAACATCAACAACATGGAGATCATCCAGGCCATCACCGAGGCCGCGGGCGAAGCGAAGTCCCCGGTCATCCTGCAGGTGTCCGCCGGCGCGAGAAAGTACGCCAAGCAGGCCTACCTGATGGCTCTGGCCAAGGCCGCCATCGAGGACAGCGGCATCGATCTGGCCCTGCATCTGGACCACGGCGCGGACTTTGACATCTGCAAGGCCTGCATCGACGGCGGCTTTACCTCCGTCATGATCGACGGCTCCCACCACAGCTTCGAGGACAACATCGCCGTCACCAAGAAGGTCGTGGAATACGCCCACGCCCACGGCGTCGTCGTGGAAGGCGAGCTGGGCAGACTGGCCGGCGTGGAGGACGAGGTGAAGGTCTCCGCCGAGGACAGCTCCTACACCCGTCCCGAGGAGGTCGAGGAATTCGTGTCCCGCACCGGCGTCGACTCCCTGGCCATCGCCATCGGCACCAGCCACGGCG
>CACYWX010000377.1:3796-4814 GCA_902778205.1 uncultured Ruminococcus sp.
CACGGCGCGTACAAGTTCACCGCCGCCCAGTGCACCCGCAACGCCGACGGCATCCTGGTTCCCCCGCCGCTCCGCTTCGACATCCTCGAGGAAGTGTCCAAAAGACTGCCCGGCTTCCCGATCGTTCTGCACGGCGCGTCCTCCGTTCCTCAGGAATACGTCAAGGAAATCAACGCCCTGGGCGGAAAGCTCCCGGACGCGGTGGGCATCCCGGAGGAGCAGCTGAGAAAGGCGGCCACTCTGGCGGTCTGCAAGATCAACATCGACTCCGACATCCGTCTGGCCATGACCGCCGGCATCCGCCGCGTGTTCAACGAACAGCCTGAGGCCTTCGACCCGAGAGTCTATCTGTCCGTGGCCCGCTCCGAGGTCAAGAAGATGGTCTCCCACAAGATCCACGACGTTCTCGGCAGCGCCAACACCCTCTGAACCGGACATACGAGACGCGGGGGAGGAACTTCCAGATGAGGGGTTCCTCCCCGCTTTGCTTGTCCACGCGCGCGGACCACATCATCATCCCTGAGGAGGAGCAGACCCTATGAAATGGACCGGAGAGTACCGGGTAAACGCCAACGAGGTGGATCTGAACAACATCGTGTCCGTATCCAGCCTTCTGAAGTACATGCAGGACGCCGCCACCAGCGAGATGGAGGAGGACGGGCCGTCCTATGACTCCCTTATGGAGCAGGGGCTGTCCTTCGTACTGAGCCGGATCCGCATCAGCTCCTACGCGCCTCTGCACACCCACGACCTTCTGCAGGTGCAGTCCTGGGCCTGCGAGTCCCGGGGAGCGCAGTTCAACCGGTGCTACCGGGTCTTGCGGGACGGGATCATCGTGGCGGAGGGCGTGTCCGTCTGGGCTCTGGTGGGCCTGCGGGACCGGAAGCTGCATCGGGTGACGGAGTTCGACTTCCGCTACCGGCAGGACGACATGCTGGAGTTGGATCTGCCCGCCCGGTTCCGGATTCCCGAGGACGCGGGACTGGTGCTGAACGGGGAGCGGACCGTGGAATACGCC
>CACYWX010000378.1 GCA_902778205.1 uncultured Ruminococcus sp.
GACTCTGCGGAGTCCGGGTCAGGGCGTTGCCCCGACACCCTACCACCTTTTGAAAAAGGTGGACCAAAACTTTTGGATTGTTTTGCGACAGCCCCTTTTTTGGTTGTCCCTCAAAAGCGGGGGAACGCACTGTATTTTCACACCATAAGGAAGGAAACGCCTTCGCTCCCTCAATGGGGCTGGTATCCGCTCATGCGGAAGTCGATCTGGGCGGGCACGGGATAGCGGCGGAACACCTCGTCCGGCTCCACGGAATCCTCGTCCCTGTTCTCGTCCCGGGCGATCTTCTTCCGGTAGAGATCCAGCCAGACCGAAGACGTGGAGACCTCGCCCTCGCGTATGTCCGCCACCTCGGGGACCTTCACAAGCAGGACCTCCGCCTCGTCCAGACGCCCCTGCTTCACCAGATTCTGGATGTAGAGCAGGGCGATCCGGCCGTTGTCCAGATAGGACGGATGGGAGGCCACCGCGTCCCGGATGATCTCCTCCGCCTCCTCCGGCGTCCCGTGGGCCTTCACGAACGCCGCCGCCTCGATGACCAGCCGCACGTATTCGCCGCCGGATTCCCCGCAGAGAGCGACCGCCCGCTTCATCAGGGGAACGCCCTCACTGCCTCTGCCTCTGGCCGCCAGGAGCTTCGCCAGAGCCGTCAGGGCCAGGGGATTCTCCGCGCATCCGAGGGACTTTTTAAAGGCCGCCTCCGCCGCGTCGAAGGATCTGGCCTCGTAATAGAAGCATCCCAACTCCAGCCAGGCGTACCAGTCCTTGACGGGGGATTCTTCAAGGACCTTCGCCACGGCTCCTCCCGCCGCGCCGCCGAAATAGTCGATGACGCAGTCCTCGGTCAGGACGGGGGACCGCTCCGGCAGGCGTCCCGTCTCCTTCAGGACCAGGAAGTCGTGCTCCGGCGATCCCTCGGCGATGCTCTCCGCCGGGAAGGAAGCACGCTCCGTCAGCCTGCGTCCGAGATACAGCTCCGTCAGCGCGCCCCAGCCGCCGCCCATGGCATCCACGGTCTCGTCTCCGGCGGCCTCGAAGTAAGCGTCCGCGCCGTTGACCAGGTCGAACCGGCCGGCCAGAGTCAGGATGTTCTCCGTGTACGCAGACGCCTGCCGGATGTCCGGATTGTGGAAGAGGCTGGGATCCCCGGAGAGGGCGGCGTACCCCTCGGTCCACTCATAGCACGCGCCGCCGGGCATGGGTCTGTGCTCCATCTGGGAGTGCAGCAGGCCCGCCTGGGTCTCCGCGTAGTACCGGTCGTCGTGGGACAGCCAGCGGTTCCAGGTGCGGCCTCCCTGGGACTCGGTGCCCCAGACGAAGAGCTTCCGGCCGATGAGGTTGGACGTGGAGAACTGCACGAACCCGCGTCCGTCCTCCTCCACCGCCGCCTCGAACTTCTGCCTGTCCTCCGGGATCTGGAAGAAGTAGTCGTAGGCGTACCCATGGCGGGCGGGATAATAGCCGTAATCCGGCACCGGCGTGCGGTGAGCCTCGTTCCGGCCGTCCTGTCCGCGGGTATAGGTATAGTAATTCACCGCCGGGACGATGACCCGGGTGCCCTCGTGCTGCTCCACCGCCATGTTGGACCACCAATAGACGTAGGTGGAGCCCTCATGGGGATTTTCCACGGTCACCCGCACCAGAAGCACGTCGTCCTTCAGCGTCGCCCGGATGATGAAGACCAGTCCTCTTTTCCGCTCGTACTCCCACATCTTCAGGGTCTCGCCGCCCGCCCGGTTGGGATAGTGGGAGGCAAAGAGCGGGGAAGCGGTGTGGTAATGGTGGCCGATGACGCCGCAGTTCCACTCCACGCCGCCGGAGAACCACGCATTCCGCAGGGCCAGATTGGCCGGCTGGAAGACGTTGTTCCGGAACAGCAGCTCCCGTCCTTCCTTCTTGGAGTACAGGGACCAGAGACGCCCGCCCAGCTCCACGGCAAATTCCGCACGGAGGAAGTCGTTCTCCAGCACCGCCATTCTGAGGGTCCCGTCCTTCAGGTTCCGGTCGTAGCCGTCCTGCATGGTATAGGGAAGCGCCGTATGCACGTGGCCCTGATGGACCCAGGCTCCCTCCTCCGCCGGCATGCCGGGATCCACCCGCGCGGGAGCCGGATTGCCCCCGCCGAAGCCCCGCACGTCCGGAATGGCGTTGGGCGTGCCCAGATCCGCGCGCCGCATGGGTACCTGTTGATAGCTCAGCATAAAAAACCTCCTTTTGAAAAGGAAGCAAAGGCTACGCCTTTGCGGATTTTATGACCCTGCGCGGGACGGGCGTCGGGAGGGACACCTTCGGCCAGAGATGGTGTCCCTCCCCGGTGCCCCGCGCACAGCGGATTATTCTGGAAACGCGGAGCGTTTCCTTCCTCAACATGTGAGGGTTGAAGGGATACTCACTTAACTATACCTTTAATGTTCCCCCGGGTCCTCGATGAACGCGAATTCGTCGGCGCGTCTGTTTTCGTGGGGGTAGCTTCCGACCCGCGGGGTGGCGGCCAGGGTGATGAGGAACCGGCTCAGCTCTCCGGCGGAATCCGGCTTGGCCACCGCCCGGATGCAGGAACGCATGGCCTCCAGCCGCACGTCGGACACCAGGAGCTGGTAAATGCACTCCTCCACCGGCACCGTTCTGGACGTGGCCATGGCGCAGCCGTTGTTCAGAAGGAACTCCGTGTTCCGCCCCTCCTGACCGGGGATGGGATTCACGATGATCATGGGCAGGTTCTTCGCCAGACTCTCGGAGGTGGTCAGTCCGCCGGGCTTGGTGATGATGCAGTCCGCGGCGTCCATCAGGGTGCTGACGTAGTCCACGAAGCCCGTGGTGAGGAGCCGGTGCTTCGACCGCTTTGCCAGAGCGTCCAGGGCCGTCTTCATGCTCTCGTTCCGGCCCGCCACGGCGATCAGCTGGAAATCCCGGTCCGCGTCGATGCCGTCGATCCGCTCCACCAGCTCCGCCATATTGCCGTAGCCCATGGAGCCGCCCATCACCAGCATGGTCATCTTTTCGGGATCCAGACCCAGTCTGAGCCTTGCTCCCCGGCGCGCGTTCTCCCGCTCCTCCGGGGTCTTGCCAGCGCCGTCCCGGAATTTCGGGTTGATGGGGATCCCGAAGGGCAGGATCTGCTCGTCCCGGAAACCCTTGGCCCTGGCCTGGGGCAGGAGAAGGCGGTCCGGCACCACCACGTAGTCGTTGGCCGTGCAGTCCTCCCAGAAGGGGTGGAAGGTGAAGTCCGTCAGGATCCCCACGGTCCGATCCTCGATCAGCCCCCGCTTTTTCATGGTATTCAGCAACATGCCCGAGAAGGGATGGGTGAACACCACGGCGTCATAGTCGTCCGCGTGAACGGCGTCCACCAGCTCCTTGGACAGGGCCTTGCTGGCCATCTGCATGCCGTCCAGCTTTTCGTTCACCCGCCGCGTCTCCGCCAGCCGGTATCCGATCCGGTACGCCCCCTGGGCCTTTTCCGTCACGAAGAGGTAGCCCTCGGCGATGATCTTCGCCAGCTCCGGAGAGATGTACTCGAAGGTATCGAGGATCTCCGCCTCCGCGCCGTGCTTTTCCAGATCCGCCCGGATGGCCTTGGCCGTGGAATTGTGGCCTTCCCCCGCCGTCACGGATAAAATCAGAAAATTCATGGTCCCGCTCCTTATATGTCTCTGTTGTCTGACGCAGTTTTCAGTCCCTCAGCGCTTCGGATTCGTCCAGAAGGCGCACGAACTCCGACAGCGTATCGGCGCGGTTCAGCCTGTCCCGCA
>CACYWX010000379.1 GCA_902778205.1 uncultured Ruminococcus sp.
AATTCCATCCTGTCCGGCGGCGATCCGGCCACGGTCATCAAGGACTCCATCAAGGCGCTGAACAACCAGATCAAGGATCTGGAGGCGCAAAAGAAGCAGGCCGAAAAGGACATCGACGCCCAGATCAAGACGGTGGACAAGCGGATCAGCGACCTGAACACCCAGATCGCCGAGGTCTCCGGAAAGCTGTCCTCCGCGGAAGGGCTCATGGACAACGACATCCTCGCTCAGGAGTCCGTGGCCCAAAGGCTGGCGGCGGCGCAGAACGAATACGACGGGGCTCAGGTGGCGTATGAGAACGCAAAGGCTGCCTACGACGCCCTGCTTGCCGAGGTGGACCGCTGGAAGGAGATGGTGGACGCCATCAACTCCGGGATCGGGGACGTCAACAAGGCCAACGAGCTGACCAATCAGATCAAGACCCTGGAGGAGACCCTGGACGGCTACGACCGGCAGGGGCAGCGGGCTTACGAGGACTACCTGGTGACGGTGGCCGGATACGAAAAGGCACGGGACGAGGCTGTGGCGGCGGCGGACGAAGCCTATCAGGCCGGAGAAAAAGCCGCGCGGGAGGCCGCCAATAAAACGGAAACCGTTCCCGCCGCTGAGGAGGGCGGCGAGGCAGAGACCAAAACCTATTTCGATCAGGCGGCCTACTGGGAGAGCATGCAGGCCGTGCAGAGCGCCCATGACAAGGCGGTTTCCTCCGCGTGGGATACATACTATGAGCAGTACGATACGCTGACGAGGAGCTACGACCGGTCCGTGGAGGATCTTCAGCTCCAGGTGCAGAAGACCCAGAACGAGCTGGCTGACGCACAGGCCAAGCTGTACGTCATCGATATGCCAGAGGTGGACGACGTGATCCACTACGAATTCGGGTACGACCTCGGCGAGGCGCAGGCCAATCTGGAAAAGGCACAGGCCGACGCGGACGCCGCCAAGGAAGAGGTGACCAAGGCGGAGACGACCCGGGACGAGGCGAAGGAAAAGGCCGACACCCTGTCGAAGCAGTCCCGGGCGGAGGGCGTCGCGGCCGGCTACCGGGCCGAGCTGAACGGGCTCAAGGCCCAGCTGGAGGCCAGCGAGGCGTCGAAGGAGCGGTACGAGGAATCGAAGATCAGCTCCGACGAGCGGTACGACGAACGGATGGACGCCATCCGCGACAAGATCACCGAAAAGAACGAGGAGCTGTCCGGGGTGCCCTCCAAGCGGGACCCCGACGAGGTGAAGAAGGAGATCGAGGCCCAAAAGGACACCATCCAGGACCTGAAGGAGACCTTTGAGATCACCGAAAGCACCGAGGGCAACACGGCGGCGGACCGGAAGCGCGAGCTGGAAAAGGCAAAGCAGGAGATCGAGGATCTGGAGGCAAAGGTCAAGACCTACGAGGGAGCGGAGAACACCAAGGAGGTCAACGCGCCCATCGCCGGCAAGATCGTGTCCGTGAACTTCGTCCCCGGGGATTCCGTCACCTCCGGCGCAACGGTGGCTTCCATCGAGATCGCCGACAAGGGATACGTGGTGGAGATCTCCATGACCGCGGAGGAAGCCCGGAAGATCCAGGTGGGCTCCCCGGTCAGCGTCACCAACTCCTGGTGGTACTCCAATATTTCCGCCTCCATTTCCCAGGTGAAATCCGATCCCCAGAGCCAGGGCCGCAACCGCATCATCGTGCTGGATGTCTCCGGCGACGTCAGCGAGGGACAGACACTGAACTTCTCCATCGGCGACAAGAGCCAGGCCTACGAGTCCGTTCTGCCCAACTCCGCCATCCGGGAGGACAACGAGGGCAAGTTCGTTCTGACCGTGGAGGCCAAGAAGACGCCTCTTGGGACCCGGTACACAGCGCGACGGACCACCATCGAGGTGATCGCGTCCGACGACACCCAGTCCGCGGTGAACGGCCTCTACGGAAGCGAATTCGTCATCACCTCCTCCACCACGCCCATCACGGACGGCCAGCAGGTGCGTCTGGCGGGCGACTGATCCGGGGGATTTCGCATGAACGGCAGGATCAATCATACATTGCTGAAGGCATCCGGGATCACAGCCCTGGTGATGATCGGGGCGGCGCTCCTCTGCGGGATCCTCGAGCTCTGCGTGCTGGGCATGCGGAACGGTCTCGACTATCTCGGGGCGGGGAAGCGCTGGTCTGCCGACGGGGAACGGTACGCCGTGGTGGGCATGTACACGGAGCAGAACGCTGGGATCTCCCCCGACGAGGCCGAGGGATGGGTCCGGTCCATGGATTCCGCACTGCTGGAGGCCTCCGTCACGCCCAACGAAGGCGCCCGGTCCTGGGCATGGACCTACGGGACGGACGCGGTGCTTCCCGTGAGCGGCACCAAGGGGACCGTCAACGCGGAGGTGCTGGCGGTGGCCGGAGATTTCTTCGTGTTCCACCAGCTGGCGTTCCGGTACGGCGGCGGCTTCCTCAACGACAACAGCAACCCCATGGGGGTGGTGCTGGACCGGGATCTGGCCTGGCGGGTGTACGGCGCGGAGAACATCGTGGGCATGACCGTCACGGTGAACGGCGAGGAATACACCATCGTGGGGATCACGGACCGGGAGTCTTCCTCCGCGGCCTATAAGAAAGCATACGGCGACACGCCCCGGATGTACATGAGCTATCGGGGCTACGCGAAGGTCGCGGAAAGCGGCGTCTCCTTCTTTGAGGCGGCGCTGCCCAATTCCGTCCGCGGGTTCGCCATGAACATCTTCTCCTCCGCGGTGCGGGTGAACGAGGATTCCTCCGCCGTACTGGAGGCCACGGACCGGTTTTCTCTGAAGAACCGGTACGACAACATGAAGGAGCTGGCCTACGCCTGGGTCAGCATCAACAAGATCGAATTCCCCTACTGGGAAAACGAGGCGCGGGTCTGCGACTACCGGGCGGCGGTCATGATGCTGTTCGAGGTCGCCTTTGCCGCAGTAGCGGGAACGTCCCTGATCCTCTCCTTCATCCTCCTGCGGATCTCCGGCTGGACCCTGACCGGAAGCGTGAAGACGCTCTGGAAGAGGCTGGCGGAGGAGCGTGAGCGGAAGCGGAGAGACAGGCCGGAGAAGGTCCGAAAGACGCGCAGGCGTTCCAAAATCGAACAAAATCCTGAGAAAGAGGTATGATATGACGAAAACGAAGATCGCATCCCTGCTGATGGCCGTCCTGATGACCGCCGGTTCGCTGGCTTCCTGCCAGAAGATCGGGATCGGGAAAACGGCGGAGCCTCCGAAGGAGAAGCGGACCAACGTGTACGCCGCCGAGGAAATCGCCCTGCCGGAGGACGTCTCCTCCGTGGGCAGCCTGGTGACCGGGGAAAGCACGGCCTACCTGACCTACGACGCGGAGTATACCGCCGTGTACAACGACACGGGCGAGATCGTGGAGCAGACGCCCGGCTACAACTGGGAGGAGAACGAGAAGCGGCAGGAGGATCTTCCCGAGGGCTGGTGGATCGGCTACAATTCCCAGCAGATGCTTCTGACCGTGGACCTGGCCTCGAAGCAGATCACCTCCTCCGCTCCCTTCTCCTACGACGAGGAGCAGTACGGCTACGCCTACGGATTCACGGCCGGACCGAACGGCACCCTCATGACCCGGTCCCAGAAGTGGAACTGGGACGAGGAGACCGGAGAATCCACCAACGAGAGCTATCTTCTGACCATCGATCCTGCGACCTCCCAGGTCACAAAGATCGTGGACCTGTCGAAAAGGCCGGGCTGGATCCGCTGAACACCTACATCAACCAGTTCCTGGCCACTCCCGACGCCGTCTACCTGTCCACCGACACGGACGTGCTGGTGCTGGACGCGGAAGGGAACTACAAGTCGAAGCTGCCCCTGAATCTGAACGACGGCTGGGTGCAGGGACTCTGGCAGGCCGGGGACCGCGTGATCCTCAGCGTTTACAGCGGCGGGAAGCAGGCTCTGAAGCTGCTGGAAAACGGACAGATCACCGATCTGAAATCCGAAGCGCTGAAGGAGGCGGGCTCCAATTCCCCCATGGCGGCGGACGCGGAGAACCTCTATTTCAGCAGCTCCACCGGCATCTCGGCCTATAACTTCGCAAGCGACACCTACGGCGAGGTGCTGAACTGGATCAACTCCGACATCGCCAACAACGGCACTCTGAGCTTCCTGCCCGACGGGCGCGCCGTCATGGCCTCCACGGACTGGAACGGCGACAAGAACACCTCCACCCTGTCCGTGCTGACCCGGGTTCCGGACGAGGAGCTGGCCGAGGAGATCATTCTTCGGCTGGGCTGTGTCTACGTGGACTACAACCTCCGCCGCGCGGTCATCGACTACAACAAGCAGAACACCGGCATCCGCGTCACCATGGTGGACTACTCCTCCTACAACAACGAGGACAACGAGTGGAACGGCGCGGTCACTCAGTTCAACAACGACATCGCCACGGGCAAGGTCCCGGACATCGTCCTGCTGAACGCCCAGATGCCCGTGGAGAGCTATCTGCGGAAGAACACCTTCGTGGATCTGACCCAGTACATCGACGATCCGGAGAAGGGCGTTGACCGGTCGAAGTTCCTGACCAACGTCTGGGACGCCTCCATGACGGGCGGCAAGCTGAACTCCCTGATCTACAATTTCTCCCTCAACACCCTTCTGGCCAAGAGCGAGATCGTGGGAACGGAGTCCGGCTGGACCTTCGAGGACATGATGAAGGCCATCCGCTCCCTGCCCGACGGCGCGAGAGCCTTCTTCGAGTACAGCCGCGATAACATCATCGACAACTTCTTCCAGTATTCCATGGACTCCTTCATCAACTGGGAGACCGGCGAGACCTACTTCGACACCCCCGGCTTCATCGATTTCGTCGAGTACCTGAAGACCTGCCCCGAGAAGAGCTACTGGGACGAGCGGTACGGTGACAACTACGAATACGACGCGGAGAAGGAGAGAGCCTTTGAGGAGGAATACTCCCTGCGCTACAAGAACAACATGGCGCTCTTCCAGATGGGCTATTTCAGCGACTTCACCGGCTACCTGAATACC
This sequence comes from uncultured Ruminococcus sp., assembly GCA_902778205.1. Lineage (GTDB taxonomy): Bacteria > Bacillota > Clostridia > Oscillospirales > CAG-272 > UMGS1696. The sequence continues at coordinate 5,020 of CACYWX010000379.1, forward strand.
CGGAACGGAATGGGCACCAAGGACGTCACCGCCGTGGGCTATCCCAGAACGGGAGAGGGCAACGGCGCGGTGATCATCCCGGGCATCGAGCTGGCCATCGCCACGAAGTCCCAGGCGAAGGATCAGGCATGGGAGGTGCTGAAGTACCTGCTGACGAACGACACCCTCATGAATCAGGGCTGGCAGTTCAGCGTCAGCCGCTCCGCCATGGATGAGCTCTACGGCAAGGCGAAGGAGAACTACGGCGACTACACGTCGAGCGACGAGGACTTCGACTGGATGCGTGAGGAAGGCTATTCCGAGGACTACATCGAGTTCCAGAAGAATTCCCGTCAGCCCTACGATCAGGCGGCCGTGGACTACGTGAAGACGCTGGTCGAGAACGCGACCTCCGTGGCCAGGACGGATTCGGATCTTGTGGACATCGTGAAGGAGGAGCTCTCCGCGGTATTCGCGGGCTCCAAGGGCGCGGATGTGGCCGCCAAGCAGATCGCCAGCAGAGTGGGGATCTACGTGTCCGAGCACTCATGAGGAAGCAAAGACTTCGTCTTTGCTGATCTTATGTCCCTGCGCAGGACGGGCGGCACGGGGGACACCAGCTCTGGCCGCAGGTGCCCCCCGTGCGGGTCCCCCTTGGCCGAGGAGCATAATCCTGACAGCCCATATCTTCAACTGAAACTCGATTGTGTATCCCAATCCTGGCGCGGACCACGATGCGTCAGCCGAAACATGCAAAAAACTGCGTCAAAAACGCAGTTTTTTGGTTGTCTACCGAAAACCCCCGGATTGTCCGGGGGGTTCAGAGAAGGCTATGCCTATAAGTCTTGAACAAAAAAA
>CACYWX010000380.1 GCA_902778205.1 uncultured Ruminococcus sp.
CCCTGTCCCGCCAAGGTCAGCTACGTGAAGAACGACTTCGCCGGCGAGCGGAACTACATCACCGACGTGGTGTCCGTTCGAGACGTGTATTTCGCTCTTCTCGACGTCATGAAGAAACGGGAGGACGAACCTCTGGAGGCCACCGAATCCGGCATGATCGGCATTGGCTGGGCCACCACCGGAGGAGAAGCCACCGCCATCTTCAACGAACGCTACCTGGCCGCGGACGGCATCGAAAACTGCATCCGCGTCCTCGACCAGATCGACAACGAGGACATCACAAGCCTGGATTTCGTAGAGCTGAACGCCTGCGACGGCGGCTGCGTGGGAGGCGCCATGACCGTGGCCAATCCCTATATCGCGCAGGCCAGACTGCAGGCCCTGAAGCGCTATCTCCCCGTATCTCCCAACCGCCCCGCCTCCGAGTGGATCCCGACCGAGTTCTTCAACGAGAATTCCATCGAGTACAGCCCGGCCCACCTCCTGTCCGAGGACCGGCGGATCGCGCGGCAGATGATGAGCGAGATCGAATCCATCAAGGAAAGCCTGCCCGGGATCGACTGCGGATCGTGCGGCGCGCCCACCTGCATGGCCTTCGCGGAGGACATCGTCCGCGGGGAGGCCAACGTGGACGAGTGCACCGTCATCATGAAGATGCTGTTCCACCGCTATCTGGAGGAGCATAAGGAAAAGTCCGTGCTCGACAAGCTGGCCTCCGACGCCGCCTTCAAGAAGAGCGCGCGTCAGGGAGGAGAAGCGGCCGGGCCTGAATCCGGAGCCAGTCCGGAATCCGGAGCCAGTCCGGAAGGAGAAGCGGAATGAACTTAACCGAGCTTTCCGCCCGCCTCGGCCTTGAAACCGTCGCGGGCTCCACCGAAGGCAGGGAATGGCGCGGCGTCTATGCCGGAGACCTTCTCAGCCGGGCCATGAGCCACGTCAAAGCCGACAACCTCTGGATCACCATTATGTCGAACACCAACGTCGTGGCCGTGGCCAGCCTCACCGAAGCAGCAGCCGTCATCCTCGCGGAGGGCGTGGAGCTTCTTCCCGACGCGCTGGACGCCGCCGAGGAAAACGGGATCATCGTGCTCTCCTCGAAGCATACGGTCTTCGAGCTGTGCGCGGCGATCTACGAAGCTTCCCGCGGCCGGGCATGACCGACTACGTCTGCGACCTGCATATCCATTCCTGTCTGTCCCCCTGCGGAGACGAGGACATGACCCCCGGCAACATCGCCGGCATGGCCTCCCTGAACGGCCTGATGCTGGTCGCGCTCACGGACCACAACACCTCGAAGAACTGCCCCGCCTTCTTCAGCCAGGCGAAGCAGTACGGCATCGTCCCGGTGGCCGGGATGGAGCTGACCACGGCGGAGGACATCCACGTGATCTGCCTCTTCCGGACTCTGGAGGACGCCATGGCCTTCGACGAATTCGTGGACGGACACCGCCCGAAGATCCGCAACAAGCCGGATATCTTCGGCCATCAGTATGTCCGGGACGAAAACGACGAGATCGTCTCCGAGGAGAAGTACCTTCTGATCAACGCCTCCGACCTGACCCTGGAGGACGCCTACCGGGAGGTGCTCGCGAGAGGCGGCGTCGCCTATCCCGCCCATATCGACCGGCCGGCCAACGGCATCGTGGAGATCCTGGGCACCGTCCCCGAGTCTCCGCCCTTCACCGCTTTCGAGCTGAACGACGGGAACAACGAGGCGGAGTACCGGGAGAAATACCCCGTGATTCGGAACCTGCCGCGGGTGGTGTCCTCGGACGCCCATTACCTCTGGAACATTTCCGAGGGAGGGTTCTCCATCCCTCTGGACGACGAGCCCTATTCCTCCGCGCTGGTGCGGAACCGGCTGATCGATTATCTTCTGGGCAGAACGCCGCCCGGGAAAGGAGAAGACCATGGATGAGCTGTCCCTGTACGTGCTCGACATCACCATGAATTCCGTCCGCGCCGGCGCCACGGAAATCGCCATCACCCTCCGCGAGGACGGCGAGTGGCTCTGGTTCACCGTGGAGGACAACGGCTGCGGCATGACGGAGGAGCAGCTGAAGAAGCTGACCGATCCCTTCTTTACCACCCGGAAGACCCGGAAGGTGGGACTGGGGATCCCCTTCCTCACCATGCTGGCGGAAATGACCGGCGGTTTCGTCACCGTGACCTCGACACACGAGTCGGTTTCCCCGAACCACGGCACGAAGACCGAGGCGAAGTTCGGCAAGAACCACATCGACTTCATCCCCCTGGGTGACATCGTCGAGACGGTCAAGACCCTGATCCAGGGCGCGCCGGCCGTGAACTTCACCTTCCGCCACATCTTCCCGAACGGAACGGTGGAGCTGTCCTGCGCCGCCATCCGGGAGACCCTCGGCGACGAGATCCCCCTGTCCGAGCCCGACGTCCTCATGTGGATCGGACAGTACCTGAGAGAGCAGTACGACGAACTGGGTCACCCCGTTGCTCAGTTCTGACCTGACAGTCAGGTGAGTGACCCGGTCACCCCGTTGCTCAGTTCTGACCTGACAGTCAGGTGAGTGACCCGGTCACCCGGTTGCACAGTTCTGACCTGACAGTCAGGTGAGTGATCCGGTCACCCGGAAGCACAGCTCTGACCGCGAAGGTCTCCGCCGCGCGTCTCTCTTATAAACCTTGTTATTCTTTATTCCACATACGAAAGGATCCATACTATGAAATCTCTTGCAGAGCTCCAGGCAATCAAGAACAAGATGGCTGACCGCGTCTCCGTGCGCACCTCTTCCGGCAATACCCGGATCGTGGTCGGCATGGCCACCTGCGGCATCGCGGCCGGCGCCCGTCCCGTTCTGAACGCGTTCGTGGAAGGCATTTCCGAAGCCGGACTGTCCAACGACGTGATCGTCACCCAGACCGGATGCATCGGCATCTGCCAGTACGAGCCCGTGGTCGAGGTCTTCGAGAAGGACAGGGAAAAGACCACCTACGTCAAGATGACCGCCGAGAAGGCCAAGGAAGTCATCGAGAAGCACATCAAGGGCGGCACTCCCGTCACCGAATACACCATCGGAGCGACCCAGCTCTAATTACAGGAGGAAAAAACACCTATGATTCGTTCACATGTACTGGTCTGCGGCGGTACCGGATGTACCTCTTCCGGCAGTAAGGCCATCCGCGAGAAGCTGGCTGTGGAACTGAAGGAAAAGGGTCTTGATGAGGAAGTCAAGATCGTTCAGACCGGATGCTTCGGTCTGTGCGAGCACGGCCCCATCATGATCATCTATCCGGAAGGCACCTTCTACTCCCGCGTCACCCCCGAGGACGTCCCCGAGATCGTCTCCGAGCACCTCCTGAAGGGCCGTATCGTCGAGCGCCTGGCCTACACCGACACCGGCGAGGAAGAGAAGAAGCCCATCAACGAGATTTCCCTGAGCGACACCGCCTTCTACAAGAAGCAGCACCGCGTCGCCCTGCGGAACTGCGGCGTCATCAACCCCGAATCCATCGACGAGTACATCGCCATGGACGGTTACTTCGCCCTCAACAAGGTCCTCACCGAAATGACCCCGGACGACGTCATCAACGAGATCTCCAAGTCCGGTCTGAGAGGCAGAGGCGGCGGCGGATTCCCCACCGGACGCAAGTGGTCCTTCGCGAAGGCCTCCGTTTCCGATAAGAAGTACGTGGTCTGCAACGCCGACGAGG
>CACYWX010000381.1 GCA_902778205.1 uncultured Ruminococcus sp.
GCATTGCCGCGCTGATTTTATCCTTCTGCGTTCTCCTCGGCCTCTCATCCGCCCTCGCCGTGCCCTCCGCCGCCATCGGAGAGGCCATGAAGGCGGAACGGGCGGCCCCCGCTCCCTGGGTGGACGGTGAGATCGATCCCGTCTGGAAGCGGGCGGACCGCCAGAAGCTGACCCACCCCACCGGAGGGGAGGGACGGCGGGACACGGCTCTCTGCTACGTGTCCGTTCTGTGGGACGACGAGTCGCTGTATTTCCTCTTCGAGCTCATCGACAACAATTTCACCTTCGACGCTCCGGCGGGATCCCCGCTGAACGACTGCGTGTATCTGTACATCGACGAGGCGGATGTGTTCGGCGCCACCTGGAAGCCGGGCCAGACGAAGATCTGCCTGACGCCCGCGGACGGGAAATCCCTCTATCCCATGGAGGGAGACGCCCCCGCGGACTTTGAGACGGCCTGGGCCGAGGACATCGACGGGCACCGGATCATCGAATTCCGGTACACGCCCCACACCCTGGATCTGACGAAGACCGACCGGATCCTCATGGATTTCCGGTACAACGACGCCTCCCCGGACGGATATACGGAGTGCCTCCTGAACTGGTCCGACGAGCTGGGCGAATGCGAAACCGACAGCGCCAGCTGGACCTACGTGACCCTGAAGAAAACGGCCTCCGGCTCAAGCGGCGACGGATTTGCCACGGCGGAGGAGGCGGCCGCGTCCATCAACCGCACGCCCATCACCAAATACATGTTCATGGAGGGCACGGAGGGGAACCCCCACGAGGGTCCCGCCAACCTCTGGGACGGAAACGTGGGAACGAAATTCTGCACCTCCGTCTTCTCCATGAAATCCGTGGTGCGCCTGGCTAAGCCCACCCTCATCGACGGGCTCATCATGGCCACCGCCAACGACAACTCCGCCTACAACGGACGCAATCCGAACGAATGGAAGCTGCAGGGATCCAACAACAAGCAGGACTGGACCGACATCGTCACGGGAGACGAGAGCTTCTTCGACGAGGTGGACTTCACCTACTTCGCCATGCGGGTGGAATGTGACACGGCCTACCGGTACTACCGGTTCTACAACCGGAGCTGCAAATCCGGATGCTGTCAGCTATCCGAGGTGGTGCTCTGCTCCACGGACGAGGCGACCAAGGCGCTGGACAATGTGACAGAGGTCGTGGAGCACGTGGACAAGGACACCCTGGAGCACTACGAAAATCCGGCGCGTCTGAAAACGGCGGAGCCTTCCCCGGAAGAGAAAACCGATGCGCCCGCGGACGTCCGTCCGGCGCCGGAGAAAAAGGTCCGGACCACAAGCATCGTCCCCGGCGTCGTCACCGTTTCCGTCGTCGTGGTCGGACTGGGAGCCGTGGCCGTGCTCGCCCCCAAATTCAGAAAAGAGGACTGACATCATGAACATGCAGGAAGCCAGGAAAAAAGCGCGGGAGCTGGTGGAACAGATGACCGTGGAGGAGCGGATCTCCCAGCTCCGGTACGACTCCCCCGCCATCGAGCGGCTGGGCATTCACGAATACAACTGGTGGAACGAGGCTTCCCACGGGGTGGCCCGGTCCGGCATGGCGACGGTGTTCCCCCACGCCATCGCCCTGGCTGCCACCTTCGATCCCGAGCTGATCGGGGAGGTGGGGGAGGCCGTGTCCACCGAAGCCCGCGCCAAGTACAACAAGAGCGTGGAATGGGGCGACCGGGACATCTACAAGGGCCTCACCTACTGGACGCCGAACATCAATATTTTCCGGGATCCCCGGTGGGGACGCGGCCAGGAGACCTACGGGGAGGACCCGTTCCTGACGGCGCAGATGGGCATGAGATACATCCGCGGAATCCAGGGGGACGGGGAATTCTTAAAGGCTTCTGCCTGCTCCAAGCACTTCGCCGTCCACTCCGGTCCCGAGCCGTCCCGCCACACCTTCGACGCCGTGGTCTCAAAGCATGATCTGTGGGAGACCTATCTGCCGGCCTTTGAATGGACCGTGCGGGAGGCGAAGGTGTCCGGCGTCATGGGGGCCTACAACCGGCTCTACGGCTATCCCTGCTGCGCCATGCCCCTGATCCGGGACGTTCTGCGGGACGAATGGGGCTTCGAGGGCTATTTCGTGTCCGACTGCGGCGCCATCAACGACATTTACGCCAACCACAAATTTTCCGCCTCCCTGCCCGAAGCCGCCGCCGCCGCTCTCAAAGCGGGGTGCAACCTGAACTGCGGCGAGGCGTACCGCCATCTGGTGGAGGCCTGGGAGGAGGATCTGGTGACGGAGGAGGACATCACCGAGGCGGCCGTGCAGTTGTACACGATCCGGGTCCTTCTGGGCGAATTCGAGGAGAACCGCCCCTATGCCGACATTCCCTTCTCGAAGCTGGACTGCCGGGAACATCGGGAGCTGAATCTGAAGGCGGCCCGGGAGGCCATGGTCCTGTTGAAGAACGACGGCATCCTGCCCCTGGACCGGGAAACCACCGGCACCATCGCGGTCATCGGCCCCAACGCCATGAACCAGATCGCCCTGGAGGGCAACTACAACGGCATGGCCTCAGAATACATCAACCCCGCCGACGGCTTCCGCCGGGTCTTCACGAAGGCACGGATCCGGGCGGCCAAGGGATGCAATATCTGGAACGAGCGCCTCTGCAGCTGGGCGGGATTTGAAAACATGCGCTCCGAGGGCGTCGCCTATGCGAAGGAGGCGGACACGGTGGTGCTCTGCCTGGGGCTGGACTGCACCATCGAGGGCGAGGAGAACGGATCCCGGAATGAGTTCTTCGACGACGGCGACAAGAGGACCCTTCGCCTGCCCGACACGCAGATGAAGCTGGCGGAGGAGATCTGCGCCTCCTGCAAAGACGTGATCGTCCTGCTCATGGCCGGATCCGCCATCGATCTGGGGGACTATGTGACGGAGCACGCCCGGGCCATCGTCTGCGCCTGGTATCCGGGAGCCCTCGGCGGACTGGCGGCGGCGGAGCTCATGGCGGGGGTGTACTCTCCCTCCGGGCGTCTGCCGGTCACCTTCTACCACGACGGCGATCCCATGCCGGCCTTCACCGACTACGATATGAAGGGGCGCACCTACCGGTATCTGGAGACGGCTCCGCGCTATCCCTTCGGCTACGGCCTGAGCTATACCTCCTTCGCCTACTCCGACGCAAGGCTCGAGGGCGAGGACGACAATACGTACCGTCTGTCCGTCACGGTGTCCAACGAGGGCGGCATGAAGAGCATGGAGAAGGCGCAGGTCTACGCGAGATACACCGACAGCCGGACGGTCACGCCCAACTTCCAGCTCTGCGGACTGAAGGCCGTGGAGCTGGAGCCCGGGGAGAGCCGCCGCGTTGTCTTCGACATTCCGAAATACTGGGTGTCCGCGGTCCTCGAGGACGGAACCAGAGCCGCGCCGGACGGGGAACTCGCCTTCTATACGGGCGGATCCCAGCCGGACGAAAGAAGTCTTGAACTGACAGGCAGAGCATGCAGAAAGGTGGTCATCCGATGAAATACGTGATCGGCATCGACGTCGGCACGTCCGGCACGAAAACCGTACTGTTCGACGAAAAGGGCGGGGTCATCGCCTCCGCGACCGTGGAATACCCCATGAGCCAGCCTCAGAACGGCTGGGCGGAGCAGGATCCCGCGGACTGGTGGAACGCCTCG
>CACYWX010000382.1 GCA_902778205.1 uncultured Ruminococcus sp.
TCTTTCGGAACCTATTGTACCACAAAACTTTACTCAGCGGAAGGCCGCCGGTTTCATGCCCCGTCGGTGCCTTTCGCGGAAAGGCAGAAAATAATCATGGCAAAGGTACTGCTGCTCAACGGAAGCCCCCATAAGCACGGATGCGTGGCGACGGCACTTGATGAGATGATCCGCGTGTTCGATGCGGAGGGCGTGGAGACCGAGCTGATCCAGGTGGGAAGCGCGGCGATCCGGGGATGCGCGGCCTGCGGATACTGCGGAAAGCACGGAAAATGCGTTTTCGACGATCTGGTCAATGAGACGGCGCCCAAATTCGAGGCCGCTGACGGGCTGGTGCTGGGGAGTCCGGTGTATTACGCCTCCCCCAACGGGACTCTTCTGTCATTCATGGACCGGCTGTTTTACAGCACGTCCTTCTCCAAGCACATGAAGGTGGGAGCCGCGGTGGTCAGCTGCCGGAGAGGGGGAAACACCGCCTCCTTCGACGCGCTCAACAAGTATTTCACCATCAGCGGCATGCCCGTGGCCTCCTCCACCTACTGGAACCAGATCCACGGCTTCACGGCGGAGGACGCAAGACGAGACCTCGAGGGCCTGCAGACCATGCGGAACCTGGCCCGGAACATGACCTTTCTGATGAAGGCCATCCGGGACGCCGGGGAGCGGTACGGCATGCCCGAGGTGGAGCGCGGCGCATTCACCAGCTTCACGGACGGCAAACGGGACGCGGAGTGACGCCGTCGGCGGACGATTCCATTCAATATGACGCGATATGACGCGAAAAAGCTCTCGCTTGTCCGGATTTCCGGAAGGGAGGGCTTTTTCATTGTGAAAAACGACGGTTTCCCCTTGACATTCCCTCCGCCGTCGGTTTATAATGCACAGAGAGGACTGCCGGCGGATGAGCAGGAATTTCCGCCGGCGCGACGAAAAGGAGAAACTGACTGTGACCTGTCTGATTCTGACGGATGCTCCGTCTGATTTTACGGACGTACTTGAAACCTGCGGTGTCGCCACAGAGCGCATGACCATGGAGGAGGCGGTGGGGAAGGATCTGTCCTCCTATGACGCCTTTTGCATCCTGGCCTGCGGGAAGATCCTGGATCCCAGGCTCCGGGTCCGGCTGGAGGAGGAGAACGGGAAGAGAAAGCGGATCTTCACCGAGGCTCTGAACAGCTGGGGAGGAATCTATTCCGCCGAGGGCGCCGACACCACCCGCCTCCGTCTGGCGGTGGTGAATCCCGCCGACGGGGAGGGCATTCCGGGGCTCGAAACCGGGGATCTGCTGGACGACGAGGGCAACCGGAGCATGCGCCCCTGGTACGTGGTCCCGGGCATGACGCCCATCCTGGTGTACCGGGACCACGTCATGGCCCACCGGCACTGGAACGCGGATCGGGAGGAGATTCTGAAGGACGGCACGCCCGGTCTCTGGACCATCAGGGACACGGTGATGATGTGCGCCTTCGAGATTCACAACTTCAACCGCGCCCGGTTTGCCCCGCGGGAGGCATGGCGGCGGCTCATCGTCTATATTGCCCGCTGGATCACCGGACATGAGCCCGCCTCGCTTCCCGAGCCCGTGATCCACTACGGACCCGCGGACGCAGATCTGTCAGACGACGCGGCCTTTGAGCGGTGCCGCCTTGACGCCGTGGAACGGGGGATCCGCTGGCTCCGGGGATTCCTTGTGGACGAGGGCCGGGGCGGCATCCGGGAGGGGATGAGGCATCCGGTGGATCCCGACGGACATCAGGCCTCGGCCGATTCCGTACGCACGGACTGCACGGGAGAGGCAGCCGGGGCCTTCCGGTTCCACTCCCTGCTGACCGGGGACGATAAGTCCCGGGAGACCGCCGAGAACCTGGCCGGATTTGTGTTCGGTCCCATGGAGGTGTCGGGCGGTCTCTTCGACGGGATGCTCCGCTGGACGGACACCGCCTGGCAGGTCTGCTATCAGGACGACGCGGCCCGTGCCATGCTCCCGGCGCTCTATGAATGCCTGCTGACCGGACGGAGGGACCGCTTCCCGGACGTGTGCCGCGCGCTGGATTTTCTGGTGAAGACCACGGCGAAGGACGGATGCCGCGTGTCCCGCACCGACGCCCCCAATCTGGACGAAGAAGGGCTGAGGCGGCTGGCTGAGGCGGAGCACGGACTGCCCTCGGCCCACTATAATGCCTATTACCACGCGGCCTTGCTGCTTGCGTATCTCTGCGGCGGGGACCGGGCTTATCTGGAGGTGGGACGGCGGGGGCTGGAGACCATTATGGCCCTGTATCCGGAAACCCGGCGGGAACAGAGCGAGACCGAGGAGCTGTGCCGCCTGATCCTGCCCCTCTCCGTCCTGTACGAGGCCACCGGGGATCCCTCCCACCGGGCCATGCTGGATAGGGTGACGGAGGATCTTCTGACCCACCGGCATCCCACGGGCGGCTTCTGCGAATGGGATACGGGCTACCGGGCGAACTGCTCCCGGGAATCCCGCGGGGAATGCTCCCTCCTGACGGAAAACGGGGATCCCGTGGCCGATCTGCTGTACTCCGTCAACTGGCTTCCCATGGGCTTTGCCTGGGCGTACCGCGCCACGGGAGATCCGAAGTACGGAAAGCTCTGGCGGGAGATTGCGGCGTTCTGCCTGAAGGCGCAGATCCGCTCGGAGGATCCCCGGACGGACGGCTCCTTCTGCCGGGCCTTCGACATGGACCTCGGCGAGGCGTACGGCTGTCCCCACGACGTGGGCTGGGCTCCCTACGCCAGCGAAACGGGATGGACGGACGCCGAGATCCTCATGGGCCTGATGCTCCCCTCCGTGTTTGAAAAGACCAATCAGCCAAAACCCTGACCGGATTACGATCCACAAGGAGGATACCATGAACCGCAACCGAAAGAATGCCCTGCTTTCCCTGCTTCTGGCGGCCGTGCTGCTGCTGCCCGCCTGCTCCGAAGCGCCCGGGACCGGGGAAGAGGAAGCCCCCGCCGCGTCGAATCCCACGGAGACTCTGCCGGACGCCGCCGCGGAACCGGAGCCGGAGGAAACCGCGCTGAAGGCGGACCTGCCGGAGAAGACCTGGGACGGGGAGGAGGTCATGTTCCTGACGGCCCAGAACCTGGGCTTCGACTGGTACACCAGCCACGAGATCTACGCGGAGGAGCTGGACGGGACCCTCATCAACGACGCCGTCTACGTGCGGAACGGGCAGATCGAGCAGCAGTTCGACATCCACATCGCCGAAACCAAGCTGCCGGACTGCCACAACACAGCCCGGTCCGCGGTCAAGGCCGGGGACGACGTCTACGACGTGGTGATGCCCTACATCAATTCCACCATCTCTCTGGCCACCGAGGGACTGCTCCGGGACCTGCACAAGATCCCGTTTCTGGATCTGGAGAAGCCCTGGTGGGATCAGCGTGCCAACGAAAACCTGATCATCGCGGACCGGCTGTTCTTCTCCACCGGCGACATCGCCATTCTGGACAACGAATGCACCATGGTCATGTTCTTCAACAAGGAGATGATCCGCCAGCACGATCTGGACAATCCCTACAAGCTGGTCCGGGAACACGGCTGGACTCTCGACAAGGTGCGGGACATGGCCGTGGAGGTGACCAACGACGCCAACGGCGATGGAAAGCTGGACCACAGCGACGTGTGGGGC
>CACYWX010000383.1 GCA_902778205.1 uncultured Ruminococcus sp.
CGTGAGAGCATAAAAAAAGAAACGGGTCATTCCCGTTTCCCTCTTTCCGGACCGCGTCCCCGGATTCCCTGACGCATCTCCCTCAGAAGCTCCAGGGACTGCCGGATGTGATACCGCATGACGGCGTCGGTCATCTCCGCCAGATACGCGGGATCCTCCTTCAGGCCTCCCTCGATGAACCGCTTCACAATCCCCGTCAGCGCGCTCATGGTATAGTCCAAAAGGAACTTCCGGTCCCGCTCCGTCACGTTCGCGTGCTTCATGGCGACGCAGTCCGCGATCCCCGCTTCACAAGGGGCTTGGCGTGCTTCCGGATGATCCGCATCAGCTCCGTCCGCCGCGAGGACCGATACACGTGGAGGACGGCTCTTCGGCGGCCTGAGAGAAGCTCCAGCGTTCTCCGGAAGCCCTCGGTCCAGTCCCGCCAGGTATCGCGTCCCTCCACGGCCCGGAAAAAGCCGATCCGCCAGGCCTCGTCCAGCACATCCTCCGCGGAGTAATAATAGTTGTAGAAGGTCTGTCTGCTGATCCCGGCCTCGCCGCAGATCATCCGGACGGTGATGTCGTCCATGGAATGCCGCTCCAGAAGGCTCATCATCGCCTCCCGGATGCGGGCCGCCGTATCGCTCATATGCCGCAGTCTCCGTTTCCGCCATGTTCTCTTCCGCGGATTCTGCCGCACTTTTTTGATTATACCATATTTTCTCCCGGTCCGCAACCGTTTTTTCAGCGCCGATCCGTCACAGGGCGAAGCGGGCGCGGCAGTCCTCGTAGATCCGCTCGAAATCCGCGGACCGCTTTTCCTTCACCTGGCTCAGGTATTCGTGGGTGTCGAAGAGGTCTGCCTCCAGCTCGATCATGGCCACGGCGATGTTGGAGCAGTGGTCGGAGATCCGCTCGAAATCCGTCAGCAGGTCGTTGAAGACGAAGCCCTGCAGGATGGTGCACTGTCCGTGCTGGAGCCGCTCCACGTGGTTCAGCTTCAGCTCGTCGCAGAGGGTGTCGATCCACTCCTCCAGCGGCTCCACCCTGGTGGCGCGCTCCGTGTCGTTCTCCGTGAAGGCTCCGAAGGTCAGGGACACGATCTCCTCCACGGCCCTGCTGACCACGTCCAGCTCATGAACCGCCTCCGCCGAGAACACCACGCCCTTTTGCCGGATCTCCGCCGCGCTCTCCGCGATGTTGAGACCGTGGTCGGAGATGCGCTCGAAGTCGGAGATAGTGTGCAGGAAGGTGGAGACGTCCTTGTTCTGACGCTCCGTCAGCTCCTGCCCGGTGAGCTTCACCAGATAGGTGCCCAGGGCGTCCTCGTACCGGTCCACCGCGGACTCCTTTTCCTTCACGGCGTTGAAGCCCTCCTCCGAATAGCCCTTCAGAAGCGCCATAGCCTCGCCCAGCTCCTCCTCGGTGATCCGGGCCATGTTGTCGATGGTCAGGCGGCTCTGCTCCACGGCGATGGAGGGATGATGGATGAACCGCTCCTCCAGCCGCAGGGCGGGATCCTCCTCCGGGTTTGTCTTTGCGGGCACCAGCTGGGTCACCACCGCCTCGATGACGTCCGTGAAGGGCGCAAGGATCAGGGTCATGGACAGCCGCAGGGCCGTGTTCACCGCCGCCAGGGTAAAGGGATTCATGATGGTGTTCCGGAAGGGGAAGACCACGATGGCGTCCGCGATATAGAACACCGCGGCGCAGGCCAGGGAGCTCACCAGAGCGGACACGGGATAGACCAGGGCGGCCCGTCTGCCCTCTGTATTGGCTCCCACGGCGGACAGCAGCACCGGAGCCGCCGCGCCCACCGCCACACCCATCAGAAGGGGAAGCGCCGCGGAAAAGCTCATGGCTCCCGTTGCGGACAGGGCCTGCAGAATACCGACCGCCGCCGACGCGGACTGGAGCACCGCCGTGAACACGGTTCCGATGAGGATACCCAGGATGGGATTGGACAGGGACGTCAGCAGATTCCGGAAGAAGGGCGAATCCCCCAGGGAGCTGACCGCTCCGCTCATGGCGCTCATGCCGAACATCAGGACAGCGAATCCCATGAGGATGTCCCCCGCGTGGATCAGGCTCTGCTTCTTCGACGCCATGCGCAGTCCGATCCCGGCGGCGGCCGCCACGGAGGTGAGGGTTGCCGTGGACAGGATGCTTCCGATCCCCGAGCTGCCGATATAGCTCAGGCAGATGATCCAGCCCGTGATGGAGGTGCCGAGGATCGCGCCGAGAATGACGCTCACCGCCTGCCGCACCTTCATCATGCCGGAGTTGACGAATCCCACCGTCATGACGGAGGTGGCGCAGGAGGACTGGATCACCGCGGTGACGCCGGTCCCCAGAAGAACCCCCTTTAGGGGCGTGTCGGACAGGCGGTACAGGATCAGCTCCAGCTTGTTGCCCGCCACCTTTTTCAGCCCGTCCCCCATGAGGCTCATGCCGAAGAGGAACAGGGCGATGCCTCCGATCAGGCTGATGATTGACGATACCTGCATAAATTTCCTTCCTTTCGCCGGCGCCCTCTCGCAGGACCCGGCCCATTCTTATCCATTCTGCTTCTTTGGAGACAGTATAACCCCTTCCGGTTAAATCAGACGGGGGCGGAGGGTAAAATGTACGTTAAATTCGGGACGTCTTCTTTACACGGCGGGGACTTTGTGCTATGATGAGGGAGGAAACGAACAGAACGGGGAGAAATTATGATCTACCTTCTGGAAGACGACGAGAGTATCCGGAAGCTGGTGGTGTACGCCCTCGGCACCCAGGGCTTCGAGGCGGAGGGCTTCGGGGATCCGGATTCCTTCCGTGCCGCCGTGAAACGCCGCGCGCCGGAGCTGGTCCTTTTGGACATCATGCTGCCGGGCGGAGACGGGATCACCGAGCTGAAGCGCATCCGCTCCACTCCCGCCACGGCCCGCATCCCGGTCATCATGCTGACCGCGAAGGATACGGAATACGACCGGGTGGAGGGACTGGACGCCGGCGCGGACGACTACATCTCCAAGCCCTTCGGCATGATGGAGCTGGCCGCCCGGATCCGCGCCCTTCTCCGGCGCACCTCGGGGGCCCCGGCTCAGACGGAATACCGCATCGGCCCCCTGTTCCTCTGTCCGGACCGGCACGAGATCCGCGTGGGCGGGGAGGATGTGACCCTGACCTACAAGGAGTTCACCTTGCTGTGCTATCTCTGCGAAAACCGGGGGATCGCCCTGACCCGCGCCGCCATCATGGACCGGATCTGGGGCCTTGAGGCGGAGCCGGAAAACCGGACGCTGGACGTGCACATCCGGACCCTGCGCTCCAAGCTGGGCGAGGCCGGCGCGCTTATTGAAACCATCCGCGGCATCGGCTACCGGATGAGAGCGGAGGGCGTATGACCAGAAAAATCTTTCTGAGCACCCTGTTCGTGGGCCTGACGGTGCTCCTGCTCTGCGCGCTGGTGTTCTTCGGCCTGCAGTATTCCCAGACCCGGGACGAGACCCTTGCCGCCCTGAGACGGGAAGCGGTCTACGCCGCCCAGGGCATCGCCCTCTCCGGGGAGGAGTATCTCGAAACTCTGGAGCACGACCACCGCGTCACCTGGATCGCCCGGGACGGCTCCATCCTCTTTGACAGCGACGACGCCCACGCGGACCGGAGCCAGGCCGAAAAGCCCGAGGTGATCCGGAAGTCAGAATCCACCGGAGAGGAAACCATGTACTACGCCGTTCGGTGCACGGACGGCTCCGTCCTGCGGCTGTCCCGGACCCTGGGAGCCGTGCGGTACGCGCTGGTCACCGTGTCCCCGGTTCTGTGGATGGTGGTGCTGGTGCTGATCTTCTCCGGCACTCTGGCGTTCCGGGCGGCCAGCACCATTCTGGAGCCCGTCAACTCCATCGATCTGGACAAGCCGGACGCCTCGAAGACCTACCCGGAGCTGGCTCCCCTGGTGGGCCGCATCGAGGAGCAGAACCTGACCATCCGGGAGCGCGAGGAAGAGCTGAGCCGCCGCCAGAAGGAGTTTTCCGCCCTGACGGATTCCATGCAGGAGGGCTTTCTTCTGGTGGACCGGGAGGGCACGGTGCTGAGCGCGAATCAGGCCGCCCTCCAGCTCATGCCGGGATGTACCGCCGGAGAGTCGTTCACGGACCGCGCGAAGCCGGAAGCCGCCGAAGCCGTGCGCGCCGCTCTGGGCGGGACGAGGCAGGAGCTCCTTCTGGATGACGGCGAGCGCACCGTACAGCTCATCGTCAATCCGGTGACGGCGGGTCCCAGACTGTCCGGCGCGGTGATCCTGACGCTGGACGTCACCGAGCGGGAACAGCGGGAGCGCCTGCGCCGGGAATTCTCCGCCAACGTCTCCCACGAGCTGAAGACGCCTCTCACCTCCATTTCCGGCTTCGCGGAGCTGATGATGCACGGCATGACTCCGCCGGACAAGACCGTGGAGTTCGCCGGGGACATCTTCCGGGAGTCCCGGAGGATGATCGCGCTGGTGGACGACATCATCCGCCTGTCCCGGCTGGACGAGGACGGCTTCAAAACCGAATGGAGCGACGTGAACCTGTACGACTGCGCCCGTGACGTGCTGGACACCCTGACCGCCGCCGCGGACAAGAACAAGATCTCCCTGAAGCTGACGGGAGAGCCTCTGACCATCCGGGGCGTTCCTCAGGTGGTGGGAGAGATGATCTACAACCTGTGCGACAACGCCGTCAAGTACAACAAGCCGGAGGGCTCCGTGACCGTGGACGTGTCCCGGGTGGGAGAGGAGACCGTTCTGACGGTGTCGGATACGGGAATCGGCATTCCCTACGCCCACCGGAGCCGGGTCTTCGAGCGGTTCTACCGGGTGGACAAGAGCCATTCCCGGGAGATCGGCGGGACGGGCCTCGGCCTCTCCATCGTCAAGCACGGGGCCATGCTCCACCACGCCCGCCTCACCCTGGACAGCGAGGTCGGAGCCGGCACCACCATCCGCGTCGCCTTCCCTCCGGAAAAGACGGAGGAAGACAAAGCGAAGTGATTCGGATTCCGCGCGGGGGCTGTCGCATGAACTCCTGTAACTCCGGATACGGAGAAATGCGGCAGCCCCTTTTTCATCCTCCGCAAATGCCCGGGTCCCTCTTGCAAATGAGGTCCAGCTGTGCTATAATGAAGTTAGTCATTGCTAACCATTTGACCGGAGGACAAAGATGCGAACAAGCAAACAGTACAAGGATCTGACCATAAAGGAATTCACCCGGGCTGCGGAGATCTACGACAGCGGACACGCCGGGATCTACGAGATGTGCAGGGACGACTACCCGCCCATTCTGGAGGAGCTGAAGAAGGAGCCCTTTTCCGACCTTCTGGACGCGGGCTGCGGCACGGGCCCCATGAATCAGGAGGCCTCCGGCGT
>CACYWX010000384.1:0-1591 GCA_902778205.1 uncultured Ruminococcus sp.
AACGGTGGGCTGGACGCTGATCGCCGCCTACAGCGAACGGGACGCGGAACAGCCCGTCCGTCAGCTTCGGGCGGATTATCAGGCGATCCAGGAGGAGGCGGCGGGCGCCTACCGGGACAGAAACGCGCGGGGCAAGGCGATTATGTGGATCCTCTTGATCGTTCTGCTGGCGGCGATGCAGTTCGGCGCGCTGGTTCTGGGCAAGAGGATCGTGAAGCCGCTGAACACCATCACCAAGCGGATCGCGGAGCTCAGCGAAACCAATCTGGAATTCAAAATGGAGGATACCTTCCGCACCGGGGACGAGGTGGAGGAGCTGGCTAAGTCCTTCGCCTCGATCTCCCACAAGACGGTGGAGTATCTGGACACGGTCCGGCGCGTCACGGCGGAAAAGGAGCGCATCGGGGCGGAGCTTTCCCTGGCGACCCAGATCCAGGCGGCCATGCTGCCCCACATCGTCCCCGCCTTCCCGGACCGGAAGGACTTCGACATCATCGGCAGCATGGATCCCGCCAAGGAGGTGGGCGGCGACTTCTACGACTATTTTCTGATCGACGACGACCACCTGGGCATGGTGATCGCGGACGTATCCGGCAAGGGCGTCCCCGCGGCGCTGTTCATGATGGCGTCGAAGATCATCCTGCAGAGCGTGGCCATGCTGGGAGGCTCCCCGGCCGAGATCCTGACAAAGACCAACGAGGCCATCTGCTCGAGCAACGAGGCCCAGATGTTCGTGACCGTGTGGGTGGGCATTCTGGAGCTCTCCACCG
The DNA here is from genome assembly GCA_902778205.1 of uncultured Ruminococcus sp. Lineage (GTDB taxonomy): Bacteria > Bacillota > Clostridia > Oscillospirales > CAG-272 > UMGS1696. The sequence goes on from CACYWX010000384.1 coordinate 771, forward strand.
GGAAGCTGACCTGCTCCAACGCCGGCCACGAATACCCCGTGTTCAGGCAGCCCGGCGGACGGTACGAGCTGTATAAGGACAAGCACGGTTTCGTCATCGGCGGCATGGAGGGCATGAAGTACAAGCAGTACGAGGTGAAGCTGGAGCCCGGCGCGAAGCTGTTCGTCTACACCGACGGCGTTCCAGAGGCCACCGACGCCGATGAGGAGCTGTTCGGAACGGACCGCATGCTGGACGCTCTGAACGCCGATCCGGACGCCGCGCCCATGGACCTGCTGAAGAACGTGCGGAAGGCCGTGGACGCCTTCGTCAAGGACGCCGAGCAGTTCGACGACCTGACCATGCTCTGTCTGGAATATAAGGGTCCCGCGGCGGACAAAACGGCGGGGCAGTCCTGATCCGGCTCCCGCAGTCCATCCATACAGAAACATCGGGCGGACAGGCTCTTTCTCCGGAGCCGGTCCGCCCGATTTCGTTTTCCGTTCAGCGCTCCCCGCGCCGTCATTCCGTGGCACGCCCTTATACTATTCTCAGCCTAAAAAGACAATCTGTCAAAGATGTGCAAAAAACAAAGCCAGAAAAAGTGCGCTGCACGTTACCCCGTGCTGCACGAAGAGAAGAAAGCTGCACCAGTGTATTTATAAAGTTCTTGCCAGGCATTTATGCCTAGGGCATTTATGCCTGGGGCTTCCTTCCAAGAAGCCGCGTTTTCCTTTTTAGAATGAGATTATAGCAATCCGCTCAAATACTCGCACAATCAAGGTGAACGTTGTTCTTTTCTCCTTTATCGAGGAGAAAAGAACCAAAAGAGGAACTCCCTT
>CACYWX010000384.1:1625-5263 GCA_902778205.1 uncultured Ruminococcus sp.
GTCAGGGCGTTGCCCCGACACCCCACGAACTTTTTGGAAAAAGTTCGATCAAAAACTAATTGTTGGGCATAGTGCAGCTAATTCTGAGTATTGCTATAGTATTACTTCTTTCCCACGAGCAGGGTGGAGCCTCCCAGCCCCAGCCACGCGGCCTCGGCGTGACCCATGAACATGCCGTCCGTGGTGTCGATCAGCCGGACCTCCTCGTAGCCCTCGGCCTTCAGCTTCTCCGCGAACGCCCCCATATCCCCGTACCGCGCCTCGCTCATCAGATCGTGGATGGCGAAGCAGCCGCCCTTCTTCAGCACCCGGAGCGTCTCCCGGAGCAGGTCCTGCCTGTCGTGTCCCGTGATGTTGTGGTATACGTAGTTGCTGGTCACGGCGTCGAAGGCCTCGTCCGGATAGGGCAGCCGGACGGCGTTGCCTTCCTCGAAACGCGCGTTCTTCACTCCCTCCGCCGCCGCATTCTTTTCACAGCGGTCCTTTGAGAACACGGCCCTGTACGCGCCGCTCCAGATGTCGCACCCCACCATATGAGCGTGGGGATTGCGTTTCGCGCAGGCGATGGTCAGGGCTCCGCTGCCGCATCCCACGTCCAGGCCGGTGCCGCCGTCCGGGATTGTGACATACCGCGCCGTCCCCTCCACGATGGTTTTCGCCAGCTTCCGCTTTCCGTTGTAGTCGAAGGTCCGGTGCAGGACCGCCATCCACACGGCGAAGAACAGCAGCACCAGCGTGCCGATCCCGAAAATCAGCGCGCAGGCCACCCTCGCCGGGCCGTGGAGGATCCATCCGCCCGCGCCGAACAGGACGAAGAGCGCAAGAGCCGCCGCTGTCCCTGCGAACAGGCCGGTCACCATGCTTTTGGGCACCCAGTTTTTGTAATCCGGTTTCATATCTGCCTCCTGCTGCGCTTCCCTCGTACCGCCGGACATAAGCCGGGGACTTCGGGAGCAAATTGTATGATGGTTAGCAAAAACTAACCATAGGGCTGTTCAGAACCCCCATAGCCGGGGATGGCACGGGGGCTGTGTTTTGCGGAAACGGTCCTGCGCGTGGATTCCCGAACCGACGGGACCCTGCGCTGACCTCCCGTTCATTTTAGCACGAACGAACCGCCTTGTCAAGAGGCCCGAAAAAGGTCGGGATCTTATGCGGGTGCCTGTTGAATGAAGGATCCCGGAGAGGACGTCCGTCACCGGTTCTCCGCCAGCCACAGGGAGACCCGGGACTGGATCCGGGCGGCGCAGTCCTCCGGGGAGCAGGATCCGGCGTACAGGGCGGACAGCTCTTCCCGGACGATCTCCCGGATCTGCGGATCGACTGCCTCTGCCATCGGAGATCCCGCCCGGTCCAGAACCGCCTCGAGCTCGTCCTTCGCCTCCTCCGTGAAGAAGGAGACGACGCCGGGCCGGTCAAGCTCCGCGGGATCCGTGGGATGCGCCCGGTCTCCGTGCTTCATGGAGGACGTGCCGTCATAACAGAAGCGGAACTCCATGTCCCCCGCTGTGTACGCGTCGATCATGGATTCCAGCCGGGACCGGAGCGAAGGGATGGGATCCCGGAGCGTGCCGTTTGCGCTGACCGTCATGGGGACCTCCCCCTCGAAGAGGAAGCGGATCATTTCCCAGGCCGCGTCCGGGTGTTCGCAGAAGGTGGTGAGGATCACGGCGTCGTTCATGTCGGCACGGATCCCGGCTCCGCTCCGGCGGATGGGTGTGGGCAGGCCGATCAGCACATAGTCCTCCGTGCCGAAGAGAGTGGACAGCCCCAGGATTTCCCCCGGGGACCGGATCACGGCGTCCCGCAGAGCGATCCTTCCCTCGAGGTACGGAGCAAAGTCCTCCTCATCCGCCATATATCCCGCCGCCGTCAGCCCTTCATACCCCGGCAGGGACAACAGATAGTCCAGCACCCGGCGGAATTCCGGACCGTTGAAGGAGCAGGTCCCCGCCTCCCGGTCGATAAACTCCCCGAGCCCGTCCGACGCCTCGAGGATGATCTCGAAAACCTCCCGGCAGGGCGGACGCAGGAAATCCACCCCCTCCGGCAGGGCGGCGGCGAAATCCGTCAGCTCGGAGAGCGTCCAGCATCCCTCCTCCGCGGCCTCCTCCGGGAGCATGTCCCGCCGCGCCGCCAGGGTCGTCAGTGTGAGCCCGGTGGAAAGACCCCAGATCCCCCCGTTTCCGTCGTCGAAGGCACGAATCACCGCGCCGAAGAGGTTGTCCCGGTTCAAAAGATCATCCCGGTCCAGATACGGCGTCAGGTCCGCGAAGAGCTTCTTTTTGTACAACTGCCGGGCGCATTCTCCGTCGGGCGCGGTCACCACGATGTCCGGACGGATCAGCCCCGCCGTCATGTCCAGGGCCAGTCTGCCCTCGTCTCCCACGTAATCCAGGGGCGTCACCCGGATGTCCCTCTGCGATTTGTTGAAGGCTGCGATCCGGGAGGTCAGGAGGCGGTCCTCGAGATCGTAGGCCAGCGTCAGCACCGTCACGCCCGTGAGATCCGCGTCCTCCGCCCGGGTGTAGAGGGAGAGGGAAGGGATCCAGTTCTGCTCCCCGTCCATGCTCCGCTCCGTCAGGACGATCCGGTCCGCGTCGAGGATGCCGCAGAGGGAGGAGGACTCCGGGATCACGTCGGACGCCGCGAAGTCCATGATCATCTCCGCCTCGCCCGTGCCGCCGTGCTCCTTCGACACGACGCCCCAGATCCCGGCCCGGTCCATGAGGTAGAGATCCCGCCCCGGCGCGAAGACCGCGTTCCCGCATCCGTCCCAGCTTGGCATCCGGAACCGCTCCACGGCCTCTCCCTTTTCCGGATCCAGAGAATAGACGGCCCGGTACAGTTTATCGTTCGCGATCCAATCGGCGCAGGCCATGGGCTCCCCGTCCCCGTTCAGACCCAGGGCCCCGACGTCGCCCGGGACGGGAGCGGAGCGCAGAATCCGGAAATCCGGCGCGAACACCAGGACCTCCCGTCCGGCTCCCACATACAGGGTCCCGTCCCGGTCCGCGCACAGAGTCTCGGTCCAGAAGCCGTCCGACGGAAAGAGCTGCGCGATGTTGTCGCTGAGCGTCAGCTCCCCCGTGTTCCGGTCGTACCGCCCGAGGAAGATGTCCCGGGGAGCCTCCCGAACCGCGTCGTTTCGGATGTGGGTGAGGAGGAAAAACGCTTCGTCCCGCCCGATCACGGCCTTGAATACGGAGGCCAGAGGATCCAGCGGCAGGACCTCCTCCCGGAGAACAGCTTCCCCGCCGGGCTCCGACGTGACGAGGGACCAGCGCATCTTCTGCCCGAACCCGCCGTCCGGGAGGGACTCCACGTCCATATGGGACGCCAGACAGGTGAGCGTTCCCGCCTCCTCGTCCCGGTACACGGCGGACTGGATGCTGAACAGCTCCCCGGGCATGGGCAGAGCCGTCCCCTCGAACCGCGGTCCGGCTTCCGGCGGGATATACGCTTCCTCCCGGCGGCATCCCGGGATCAGGGTCAGCATCAGCAGAGCCGCCAGAAGCGCGGAGATCGGCCGGAGCCTCCGGGCAGAGCGGATCTTCGTTGGGCAGGGCAGTCGTTTCGCAGTCATGGCGTATCCTCCGGGACGATTTGTCACTACAATTATCGCATATGAACCGTCG
>CACYWX010000385.1 GCA_902778205.1 uncultured Ruminococcus sp.
GCGGAAGAAGAACGTGCTCTTCACCGATCCCTACTGCCTCGCCGCTCAGGCCATCGTGGTCACCGCCGGCAGCCCCATCGCCTCCAAGGCGGATCTTGACGGCAAGACCGTGTCCGTTCAGACCGGCACCACCGCCGAAGATTTCTGCATGGGCGAAGGTTATAACGTGATGGGCTTTGCCGCCAACAACGACGCGGAAGCCGCCCTGGTCACCGGGAAGGTGGACGCCTGGGTCATCGACGATCTGACCGCCGCCGAAATGGTCAAGGCCTACAACGCCGAAAACGGCGAGGGCTCCCTTGTGATCCTCTCCGAGGCCATGACCACCGAGCCCTACGCCTTCGCGCTGACCCTGGGCTCCGACGATCTGGCCGCCGAGATCAACAAGATCATCAACGAGATGGTTTCCGACGGTTCCATCGCCGCCATCTTCGAGAAGTATGACGCTCCCTATACCGCGCCTCACAACTGATGATCACAAAGGTGTAAAAGCGACATGATCCTGCCAACCCTGTTTCTGGCAGCGGGCGGTCCTCTTTCCGGGTGGTTCGCCAAGCTGCATGAAACCTTTATCGTAAACGAGCGGTACAAGATGATGATCGAGGGCTTCCGCAACACCATCATCATCACCCTGGGCGCGCTTGTCATCGGCGTCACCATCGGCATGCTGATCGCGGTGGTCAAGTATCTGGCGGAGGACGTCCCCGGGCTGAAACCGCTGGCGTACGTCTGCGACCTGTACGTGAAGGTCATCCGCGGCATCCCGATGGTGGTGCTCCTGCTCATCTTTTTCTACATCATTTTCTCACACGCGAAGAACGGCATCCCGGTGGCCATCGTGGCCTTCGGCATCAACTCCGGCGCGTATATGGCCGAGCTGATCCGGTCCGGCATCAACGCCGTGGACGCGGGACAGATGGAGGCCGGGCGCTCCCTGGGCATGAGCCGTCTGCAGGCCATGCGCGTGGTGGTGTTTCCCCAGGCCGTCCGCTACATCCTTCCCGCCATCGGCAACGAGCTGATCGCCCTTCTGAAGGAGACCTCCGTGGCCGGCTATGTGGCGGTGGTCGACGTGACCCGTGCCGGAAACCTGATCCGCAACAATTCCTACGACGCCGTCAACCCTCTGATGCTGGTGGCGCTGATCTACCTTGTGCTGGTCCTGCTCCTGACCTGGCTCCTCGGTAAACTGGAAAGGAGGCTGTCAACCGGTGATAAGCGTTAAGAATCTGCAGAAGAACTTCGGCGGCGTGGAGGTCCTGAAGGGGATCAACACCGAAATCGACAAGGGGGACGTGATCTGCGTGATCGGTCCCTCTGGCTCAGGCAAATCCACCTTCCTGCGCTGCCTGAACATGCTGGAGAGACCCTCCGGCGGACAGATCATCTTCGAGGGGGACGACCTCACCGATAAGAAGATCGATCTGGATCTCCACCGGCAGAAGATGGGCATGGTATTCCAGCAGTTTAATCTCTTCCCCCACATGACCGTCATGAAGAACCTGACCGTGGCTCCCATGCTGCTGAAAAAGGTCCCGGAGGAGAAGGCGCGCGCCAAGGCTCTGGAGCTGCTGGGCAAGGTGGGACTGGCGGACCGGGCGGACTCCTTTCCGAACCAGCTCTCCGGCGGTCAGAAGCAGCGGGTAGCCATCGTGCGGGCCCTCTGCATGGAGCCGGATGTGATGCTGTTCGACGAGCCCACCTCCGCCCTGGACCCCGAAATGGTGGGCGAGGTGCTGGACGTCATGAAGAAGCTGGCGTCGGACGGCATGACCATGGTGGTGGTCACCCACGAAATGGGCTTCGCTCGGGAGGTGGCCAACCGGATCCTCTTTCTGGAGGACGGCGTGATCCTCGAGGAAGGGACGCCGGACCACATCTTCAATCATCCCGAAAACGAGCGGCTTCGTTCGTTCCTGGCAAAGGTGCTGTAACAACAATAAAAGGGGAAGTTCCGGCTTCCCCGATCTCTGTTTTCAAAAGGAGTTTGCATTATGGTTTCCTGGAAGGGCAGACATTTCCTCAAACTGCTGGATTATACCCCGGACGAGATCGCGGGACTGCTGGAGCTGGCCGCGGATCTGAAGGCGAAGAAGAAGGCGGGCATTCCCCATCGTCTCTGCGAGGGAAAGAACGTGGCCCTGATCTTTGAAAAGACCTCCACCCGGACCCGCTGTGCCTTCGAGGTGGCGGCGGCGGATCTCGGCATGCACCCGGTCTATCTGGACCCGAAGGGCTCCCAGATCGGCATGAAGGAGAGCATCGCGGACACGGCGCGGGTCCTGGGCCGGATGTTCGACGGCATCGAGTACCGGGGCTTCGGTCAGGAAATCGTGGAGGAGCTGGCGAAATACGCCGGGGTTCCTGTCTGGAACGGACTCACCAACGAATTCCATCCCACGCAGATTCTGGCGGACTTTCTGACAATCCAGGAGCACCTCGGGGATCTGAAGGGGAAAAAGCTGGTGTACATGGGGGACGCCCGGTACAATATGGGCAACTCCCTGATGGTGGGATGCGCCAAGATGGGCATGCGGTTCACGGCCTGCGCGCCGGAGAAGTACTTCCCCTCCCCGGAGCTGGTTGCCGTTTGCAAAGCCGTCGCGGCCGAGACCGGTGCGGAGCTGACCTTTGAATCCGATCCGGAAAAGGCCGTTCCCGGAGCCGACGTCATCTACACGGACGTGTGGGTGTCCATGGGCGAGCCCTCCGAGATCTGGGAGGAGCGCATCGGGGATCTGCTTCCCTATCAGGTCAACGCGAAGCTCATGGAGAAGGCCGGTCCCGGATGCCGCTTCATGCACTGCCTGCCCGCCTTCCACGATCTGGGCACGGAAATCGGCCGGGAGATCCACAACCGGTTCAGCCTGGACGCCCTGGAGGTGACGGATGAGGTCTTCGAATCCCCCGCCTCCATCGTGTTCGACGAGGCGGAAAACCGGATGCACACCATCAAGGCGGTCATGGCGGCGACCCTCTGACCGGGAAAAGGGTGATAAGATGAAACCCCTCTTTCGGACCGTTTCCGTTCTGCTGGCCGTTCTTCTGCCGTTCTCCTCCTGCATCCGCAGGACCGGAGACGGCACCGCGGCAGAGGAGGCGGAGCAGAACGACATCATTTCCTTTCTGAACGAGGATCCCGGCGAAGGACACGGGAACGGAAAGAACGGCGGGAAGACCGCGGGACCGGACTCCCCTTCCGCCGAGCCCCATCCGCTGTTCTATCTCAACGGCGTTTGGAGCGCCACGGGCGCCTACGACGACGATCTGTACTACGATTACGACGAGATCGAGGAGATGTCCCTGGTGATCGAGAACGGATGGGCCGCTCTGACAGCCAACGGGTCCACCTCCCTTCACCCCATCGAATCCGACGGGGACATGCTCTTCATCACCGTCGAAGGAGGAGGGGAGCTTGGGAACGCCCGCGTCATCCTGGACTACTACGACAACGGCTATTTATTGGGCCTGATCCCGGAGAACGATCCCGCCTTCGAGTTGCTGTTCGAGAGACAGTAATACTTATCTCATTCTAAAAGGGAAAACGCGGCTTCTTGAAAGGAAGCCCCAGGCATGAATGCCTGGCAAGAACTTTATAAATACACTGGTGCAGCATTCTTCTC
>CACYWX010000386.1 GCA_902778205.1 uncultured Ruminococcus sp.
TGATTTTTCATCAGATATCGTTTTTTCGACTGTCTTTCGACAGTCTTGTTTTTGTGCCTGTCTGCTCCACCTTACCTTCAGAGGTTAGTTTCAAACTTCGTCGCTCCCGTATGGATTACTGATGGGATTTGTCCCTTATTTCCCGAAGGGATTCTCAAAGATCGTGAATTCGGACAGGGGCGCGATCCGGGCGAAGGCATGGCCCACCACGCACCGCACGTCCACGGGTCCCAGCTCGGCGGTGCGGCTGTCGGCAGAGTTGTTCCGGTTGTCCCCCATGACGAAGATCTCGTCCTCGGCCAGGGTAATGGGCAGGGTATAGGCGCAGCGGAGGATCGGCCGGTCGGGATCCAGCCAGCGGTAGCTCTCCTCCACCACCTCGCCGTCCACCTTCAGGGTCCAGGTGTCGAAGTCGATGTCCACGGTCTGCCCGCCCACGGCGATGACGCGCTTGACGATGGGCCGGTCATAGGGATCCGCGTCGATCTTATGGACGATGACAATGTCGCCCCGGACCGGCTCGTAGGCCAGACCGGACACCAGAAGACGCTCGCCGTCGTGGAGGGTATTCACCATGGAGGAGCCGTCCACGATCTGAAGCCTTACGGCGAAGGCGTAGAGCAGGGTCACCGCCACGGTCACCGTAGCCAGGACCTCGAACACGTCGTAGATATTCTTGAGGAGCTTGTTCTTTTCGTTCTTTTCCATGATCCGCCCTCAGACGATGAAATGGGACAGCAGGCCGCTGCCGTCGGGGATATACAGGGGCTTTGCGCGGCAGGACGCCTCGGTGTAGACCGGAACGCCCTCCTCCTTCTTCTCCGAATCGTAGATGAAGAAGGGAACGGGCTCCATGGAGTGGGTCCTCAGCTCGATGGGCGTCGGATGGTCTGGCAGCACCAGGATCCGGAAGGGCTCGCCCCGCTCCTTCAGCCAGGTGTATACCGGCCCCAGGATCTCCCCGTCGATCTTCTCCACGGAGGAGGTCTTGAGATCCGCCCGTCCCTGATGGCCGCACTCGTCCGGGGCCTCCACGTGGACGTACACCAGATCGTGGTCCAGGAAAGCCTTCATTGCCGCGGCGGCTTTTCCGGCGTAGTTGGTCTCGTAGTTGCCGGTGGCGCCCTCCACGGAGATCACGTCGCAGCCCGCGCAGACGCCGATGCCCTTGATGAGGTCCACGGCGGAGATGACGGCGGGAGTCAGGCCCCATTTGTCGGAAAACCGGGGCAGGGCGGGCTTCTTGCCGGGGCTCCACAGCCAGGGGGAGTTGGCGGGATTGAGCCCTCTCGCCCGGCGGCTCTGGTTCACCGGATGGTTGTCCAGCACCGCCGCGCCCTCCCGCATGAAATCGAGGAACGCGCCGCCGCCGTTGTCCTCCCGGGGCAGATAGGGACCGATCACCTTTCCGAGGATGTCGTGGGGGCGCATGAAGGCGTAGTGCTCGTCGGCGTCCTCCCACAGCAGGCAGTGGCGGTAGCTGACCCCGGTGTAGAGAGTCCGACGCGCGCCGGAGACGGTCCGGGGAAGCGCTTCGTTCAGGGCTGCCACCAGCTCTCCCGCCTCCTCCGTGGTGATGTCGCCGGAGCTGTGGTCCAGGATCACGCGGTCCTCGTAGGGATCCGCCGCCGTGCCGGACAGGGTGACGAAATTGCACCGCAGGGCCGTGTCGCGTTCCGACATGGACAGACCCAGGCTCATGGCCTCAAGCGGGGACCGGCCCTTGGAGTAAATCTTCGGATCGTAGGAGAGGATGGAGAGGTTGGCGGTGTCGCTTTCGGGGACCATGCCCTCGGGGACGTTCGAGACGGTGCCGCAGAGGGAGTCCGCGGCCAGGCGGTCCATCCAGGGCTTGCGGGCGGCTTCCATGGGGGTGCGGTTTCCGAGGTCGGGGTGCGGTCTGTCCGCCATGCCGTCGGGAACGAGGATCAGATACTTCATCGGGGCGCCTTTCGGGAAATCAGTGTTCGTTGATTCCGATAACCGGCTATCGCCGTACGGAGGAAAACGTTTTTGTCATTATAGCACAGGAACGCCCTGTTTGCAAGGGCCGGGCAAAGAATTCCCGCGGCGCGCGGAACGGTTTTCACCCCGGCTCATCCGGGACCTTCTCCCCGCCGGGGGCACTTGACAAAGTCCCCCTTTCCGTGGTATAATGCAATATGGCGGAATTTCCGCTTAATCTTTATCAAAATCAAAAAAAGGAGGAAACGTCATGGATGCTGGAAGTACCAACGGCACAATTCCGGGCCGAAGTACGACGGAATCTGTACCCATACGGACGCGGCGTCTGACGCCGTATGCGGATGCGCGGGGGACGTTTCCCCCCTGTACGGATCCTGACAGCGCGGACTGACGGGCGTTTTTTCACCCGTCCGGTTTTCCGCGCCCTGAATCGGAATACGTCGGTCTCATGTGTCGGCTTCCCGTGTTATGAATGTTCTGAACAGGAGGAATGCACCGATGAATGAGCACAGCACCTTTGCTCTCGAGACGACGCTGACCGCGCTGCTGGAGGGCAAGAAATACGCCTCTCTCCGGGATGTCCTCTCCACCATGAACCCGTCCGACATCGCGGCGGTGTTCGACAAGATGGAGCAGGACTCCCTCCCCTTGCTTTTCCGCCTTCTCCCCAAGGGACTGGCGGCGGATACCTTCGTGGAAATGGAGCCGGACAGCCAGGAGCTTCTGATCCGCGGCTTCTCCGACTCGGAGCTGCGCGAGGTTCTGGACGAGCTGTACGTGGACGACGCCGTGGACATCGTGGAGGAGATGCCCGCCAACGTGGTCCAGCGGATCCTGGCGGCGGCGGCTCCCGACATGCGCAAGGACATCAACAACCTTTTGAACTACCCGGAGAACTCCGCCGGGTCCATCATGACCACTGAATACGTCTCCCTGCGCACCACCATGACCGTGGGCGACGCCATCACCCATATCCGGCGCACCGGCGTGGACAAGGAGACCATCTACACCTGCTACGTCACCTCCGAGCGGACCCTGGTGGGCACCGTTTCGGTGAAGACCCTGCTCCTGGCCCGGGACGACACCGAGCTCATCACCGACGTCATGGAGCCCAACGTCATCTCCGTCACCACCCAGACCGACAAGGAGGAGGTGGCGCAGATGCTGTCGAAATACCACTTCCTGGCCCTGCCCGTGGTGGACACGGAGACCCGCATCGTGGGGATCATCACCTTCGACGACGCCATGAGCGTCATGGAGGAGGAGGCCACGGAGGACATCGAGATCATGGGCGGTATGACGCCGTCCGACAAGACCTACCTGAAGTCCTCCCCCTTCGACCTGTTCAAGCACAGAATCCCCTGGCTTCTGCTCCTGATGGTGTCCGCCACCTTCACCGGCATGATCCTCAACGTGTTCGAGGAGAAGCTGCAGGCCGTGGCGGTGCTGACCATCTTCATCCCCATGCTGATGGACACGGGCGGCAACTCCGGCTCCCAGTCCTCCGTCACGGTCATCCGCGCCCTGTCCCTGGGCGAGGTGGAATTCCGGGACATCCTCCGGGTGATCTGGAAGGAGATCCGGACGGCGGTCCTCTGCGGCGTGGTGGTGGCGGCGGCCTG
>CACYWX010000387.1 GCA_902778205.1 uncultured Ruminococcus sp.
GCGAGAATCAGGGAAAGCGCGCGTCTGAAGTGTTTCATATTGGGAGAATCTCCTTTCAATTTCGGGCTTACCGCCCGTATTTGGCTGTGTGGGATCCGAAGACCTGCAGAGCATTTGCGGCGGCGGGGACGGTGTTCCCGAATACCTCCGCGTAGAAGGTGACGTCGCAGGTGCAGGTGTAAACGATCTTTTTGCCGTTTACCTCGAAATCCAGACTGATATTGTCGATCCGATACCGGTCGTTATCCAGTTCGACCGCTCCGAGGACGTCCTGCTTGTACTTGGTTTCGAGCGAATGGCGATAGGCCGACGTGGAGGTCAGCTTGTGCGCGTACTCGTCGAAGTTGGACTCCCGGAGGGCCGCGTAGGTGTCCTCGGAGATGGTGACGGCAAGGTTGGACAGGCCTTTGTTCATGGCGTTGCGCACGTTTGTGGTCTGAATGTACACATACGCAATGTACAGGGCTGCCGAGATTACCATAGCAAAGATGATGATCATGACGGCGGAGGAAATGGGGATGTCCCCCCGCCGGTTTCGCAAAGGTTTCATCATTTCCAGTATTCCTCCGAAACCCCGGCTCCATAAGAGACCAGATTGATGGGGAAGATATTGAACTCCCCGAATCCGCCGAGGTATGCCGTCCCGGTCACCGTCACGGAAAAGGGCGTCGCCAGCTGGATTTTCTTCCCCGTGAGATAGTGGGTTGAGACGGTGTACCGGATGTTTTCCGCCGCGCTGATATGCCCGGTGATGTCCGAGAACAGCCGGTCCGTGTCCGAACTGACCTCCCCGGCCAGCTGGATCTGGCGGGTAAGCTGATCGGCGGCGGCGTCCATCTGCGATTTGGCGTTGATGATAGCGAAAAGGTTGATGACCAGGCCGATGAAGATCACCGCGATCAGCACGAAAACCACCGTGCTGATGTAGGTTCCCTCGGCCTTTTTCTGACTGAGAATTTTCATAGAGACATGATCCCTCCCAGTGATACGATGATCTGGATGATGATCACCACAAGGTACATGGCAAGGAAACAGCCAAGAATGCACATGGACAGCTTCCGTACCCTGCCGGGGACCTTCTGCGCTTCGGCTTTCAAAAGCTGACGCTGATAGTCCGCAAACTTCAGGGCAAGATTCGCCCAGTAAGCGTCGGTTTCATCGCCGCGCAGTACGCCGATCAGTCCCCGCGTTGTATCCGACAGCATGGAGGATCCGACTCTCGACTCCAGTCTTGTGAGAGCGGCCTCATAATTGCCGGACCGCATATCGGCGGCGGTGATTTCCAGCTCCTGCGCCATTTCCTCCCCGGCGTTCTCCTTGTAGGTATCGATGATATTCAAGACGTCCCGGTTGTGCTTCAGCGTCTTGTCGATGTGGCTCACGAACCGGGGCAGCTCATACTCGATCTTCCGCCGCTTCTCTTTGATCTTCTCCGCGACTCCTTTCGATGCGCGGAAGTACATATATACTGCGGCGAGAAGCATCACGGGGGAGAGTACGGGGAGGATGAAGTACAGCGGAATCGCCGTGAGCGCAACCAGAAGAGACTGCACCAGGGCGTTTGCGATGTGCATCTCCGGGGACAGATGGATACCCGCGGAAGTCAGATCCGACTGCATCTGCATTTTCCGGTACTCGCTCAGACGGATGTGTTTCGAGATCCATACCGCCAGACCTTTGAGCCAGATGTCCAGACTGGAGGTCTTTTCGACCTGCCTCTGTGCCAAATGATCGTAGGCAACGGACGTGGAGAGAAGCGGGATCCGGTACAGATCGCAGAGGATGAGGAAAATTCCTGCGGCAAAGGCAAGGGCAATGAGATATTCCATTCCGATCCCCCCTTTACCGCTTGTATTCGACGGGTCTGGTGAACCGCATCATCAGCACCGCCGTGACGACGACCACCAGTCCGCTGAGAGCCAGCACGATCTTGCCGGGAATCGAAAAGATGAGCGTTTCGAACCAGTCCTTATTCAGAACATAGATCAGCGGGATGTTGCAGACCAGCAGGACGACCATCGTCCAGTATTCCTTCTGCACTTCCCCGAGCATGGTCTTCAGCTCGTTGTTCACGATTCTCACATCCGTGAGTTTTGAGACAATCGGAAGGAGCGTATCCTTCAGTGTCCGGTCGTCCTGACAGACGATGAGGGTTTCCGCCCATTCCGCGAAAATCGCGTTGTCGATCTTCTCCCGCATATTTCTGAGAGCCTGCTTGGTGTCCGAGGATACCATCATCGCGTCCCCGAGGAAGCCCGTGAAGACATCCCGGATCGGCGGTTTCAGGTAGGGCAGGTTTTCTTTCACCGCGCCGAGGATGTCGTCCGTTCGCACATAGGACGTCGTGACGATGGACAGCGCGGTTTCGAGTTCCTCCTTCATCTGCTTATCGTAAGCGTTGATCGTACTCCGGGCAAAGAAGAACGGCAGGGACGCGAAGATGACCGCGGCGACCGGGATCATGAAGAAGTTGTCGATCATCACGGAGAAGATACACCCCACGATCATGAGCAAAACGGACGCGGCGCAGGCTGCAGTGAACTGATTCGCTTTCCCCGTCGCGTCCAGCGCGTCCTTGATATGGAGGATTTCTCTCGTAAGCCTTCTCGACCGCTTCTTGCCCTGCGCGATCAGGATTTTGTCCCGGAGGTTCTGCTTCGGCACAAAGATCCCCATCAGGTCATCGGTGACGATCTCCGGCGTGAGACCGAGAAGAAGGACGATTCCGCCGGAAAGGATGATAAAGGAAACAAGGTACAGCCAGATCATGCCGTATCCGCCTCCTTCTGTTCCTTCAGGAAGAAGGAGAGTTCATCCTGCGGGACGCCGTACTGGATAAGTCGCCGTTTCAGGCTTTCCGACATGACGTTGGGCTTGCCGAACTGCCCGTCCACGACGAACTCCCCGTTTTCCACGGTGTTTTTCGTGATGCGGAAATCGTACAGACACCGGTACTCCCGCTCCCCGGACGGAGTGATTATACATTCGGAGATGTCCATGATCTTTCTCTCGTTGTTCTCCAGCTTGTGGGCGTACACCACCAGAGGGAATGCCTGTCCCGCCTGAACGAGCGAGGTGTTGAAATCGATAGGGAACCGCTTCTGACAGAGGAGCGCGATTCTCATGTGGGCGGCGGGTCCCGGCCCGGCATGAACGGTGGATACCACGGTGTGCCCGGTCAGGGATGCTTCCACAGCGGAATAGCATTCGACATCCCGCATTTCGCCGACGCACACCACGTCGGGGTTGAACCGGAGGCTCGCCACCACCAGATCTTCCTGCGTGATGTCGTAGGCTGGATTATCGGACGGGCGGGAAAGCGTATGCACGACGTTGTTGACGATGTTCCCCTGCGCGTCTCTGCGGACAAGAGCCAATTCCCGAGAACCGCTCTCAATCGTGAAGACACGCTTGTTGTCCGGAATTGAGGTCATGATAGCGTTCAGCAAGGTTGTTTTGCCGGAACTCGTTGCCCCCGCCACCACGAAAGGCACCCCGTACCGGATGCACATACACAAAAACGCCACCATCTCCGGCGTAGCGAATCCCGTCTCGATCAGGTTCTGG
>CACYWX010000388.1 GCA_902778205.1 uncultured Ruminococcus sp.
GACGGCGGCGCGCAGCTTCAGGAGGGTCTCGGTGTTGTACACGCAGAAGCCGGGATGCATCTCCAGGGCGATCTTGGTGACGCCGTGGGCTTCGGCGAAGGCGGCCGCTTCCTTCCAGTAGGGGATCAGAACCTCGTTCCACTGATAGTCCAGGATCTTGAGGAAGTCGTCCGGCCAGGGGCAGGTGACCCAGTTCGGGTACTTGGCGCCGGGATGGTCGCCGGGGCAGCCGGAGAAGGTGATGATGGTGCTCAGTCCGGCCTTTTCCGCCAGCAGGACGGCGTTGCGGAAGTCGTGCTCAAAGCCCGCGGCCACGTCCTTGTCGGGATGGACGCAGTTGCCGTGGACGGACAGGGCGGCCAGCTCCATATCGCAGCGCTTGAAGGTGTCGAGCCATTCGTTAAAGGCCTTGTCGTCGTTCAGCAGGACGTCCGCGTTGGCGTGGTCGTTGCCCGGGTATCCGCCGCAGCCGATCTCCACGGCCTCGATGCCGACGGCCTTCAGCTCCTTCAGGGACTGCTCCAGAGGCTTCTTCGCGTTCAGGTTTTCACATACGCAGATTTTCATGCCGGTTATTCCTTTCAGTATGGTATTACTAAATCCATTCTAAGGGGTTGCGCGGCTTCTTGAAAGAAGCCTGGCAAGAACCTAAAAAACACTGGTGCAGCTTCCTTTTCAACATGCAGCACGGGGTAACGTACAGCGTGTTTTTCTGTTGCTGCAGAACCGCATGTCTTAGTCAAATTGCTTTGTTGGAAGGAATTGTTTTTTATCAATCAGGGATAAAGGGGGAGGAACCCTTCTTGAAGCTCCTCCCCCGTTGAGTGCGGACGATCAGAATCTGTAGATGTCGCCGGTCTTCGCGGAGGTGTAGATACCCTCGAGAATTCTGGTGACGGTGTAGGCCTGCTCGGGCAGAACGGTAGGAGCGGCCTTCTGACCACGGATGGTGGCGATCCACTGAGCCATATCCTTCGCGGAGGGATCGTTGTCGGACGCGCCCTCATAGAAGGCGGCTCCGCCGGCGGAGAAGCTCGGCTTGAAGACATACTGTCTGTTCTGGCGGATGCCGTTGATGCGCACGCCGTCCAGCATGTCGCCGCCGGCCTTGGTGCCGCAGAGCATGGTGCAGGCCTCGCGGACCTCGAGGGTGTTCAGAGCCCACGCGGCGTCCAGAGACACGGTGGCGCCGTTCTCCATGACCACGAAGCCGAACGCGGAATCCTCAACGGTGAACTTGGCGGGATCCCAGTTGCCCCAGGCGTTGCCCTGGTCGGTGTCGTTGTTGAGGGCGTGGAAGGTGGTGCCGACGCAGTACTTGGGCTTGTAGTTGTTCATCATCCAGAGGGTGAGGTCGAGCGCGTGGGTGCCGATGTCGATCAGGGGACCGCCGCCCTGCTCATACTCGTTGAGGAACACGCCCCAGGTGGGAACCGCGCGGCGGCGTACGGCGAAGGCTCTGGCGAAATAGATGTCGCCGAAGGTGCCGCGGTCCGCTTCTTCCTTCAGGAAGAGAGCCTCGGAGGTCTGACGGTTCTGGTAGCCGATGGTCAGGAACTTGCCGGTTCTCTCGGCGGCGTCCAGCATCTTCTTGGCTTCGGCGGAGTTGATGGCCATGGGCTTTTCGCACATGACATGCTTGCCGGCCTCGAGGGCGTCCACGGTGATGAAGGAGTGGGCGCGGTTCGGGGTGCAGACATGGACCACGTCGATGGTCTTGTCCTCGAGGAGTTCCTTGTAATCCTCGTAGACCTTCGCGTCGGGCGTGCCGTACTGCTTCGCGGCCTTCTCAGCCCGTTCCACGATGATGTCGCAGAAAGCGACCATCTGGACGCCGGGAACCTTCTTCAGGGAAGGCATATGCTTGCCGTTTGCGATGCCGCCGCAGCCGATAATGCCGACGCGGATGGTGTCAAGAGCGCTCATGATGTTATTCCTCCGGATATTGATATTCGTATGGTTGGGGAGAGACCATGCTCTCCTGACTGTATCATAAACGAAAGCGCGGCGGTTTTCAAGGGATTCCCTGTGAAAAATCCCCGAAAATGTAGGATTTGTACGCTTCACCAACTTGCCCGCATTCGGTTTGTGCAATCTGCCCGATCCGGATCTGCAGAAAAACGGCCGCCCGCACCGGAATCCCGGCATGAGCGGCCGTTCAAATCGTTCAGCTTTTCTTCGTCTTGTCCGCGTTTTCGCGCCTGATCACCAGGCCGTACTGGCCCTGGGTCTCGCCGGACCAAATGATGTGGCGGGGACATTTATCCACGCACTTGTTGCATCCGGTGCACTTGGCGTAGTCGATGCGGGCCACGAAGGAGTCCACCGTAATGGCGCCGGTGGGGCAGTTCTTCTGGCAGAGCTTGCAGGAGATGCATCCCACGTCGCAGACCTTGCGGGTGTTCTTCCCGTCGTCCACGGACATGCACCCCACCCAGTGCCGGGCGTCGAAGGGGATCAGGCGAATGATGTTCTTGGGACAGGCGGAAACGCACACGCCGCAGCCCCGGCATTTGGAATAATCCACGGCGGCCACGCCCTCGGACACGGAGATGGCCTCGAAGGGACATGCCTTTACGCAGGTGCCGAGACCGATGCATCCGTTCTTGCAGAGCTTGTCGCCTCCGCCGATCCGGGATGCCGCGATGCAGTCATCCACGCCCTCGTAGATGTACTTTTTCTTCGCGTACTCCCGGGTGCCGGAGCACATGACCTGCGCCCGCATCCGTACGGTGGGAGCCGCCTCCACGCCCATGATGGCCGCGACCTTTCCGGCAACCTCCGCCCCGCCCACGGGACAGGAATTCACCTTGGCCTCTCCTTTGGCTATGGCTTCGGCCAGCGCGGAGCATCCGGAGAAGCCGCATCCGCCGCAGTTGGCTCCGGGGAGACATTCGAGGACCTTTTCCGCGGTCTCGTTCTTTTCCACGGCGAAGATCCGGGAAGCGGCGGCAAGGAGCGTGCCCGTCAGAACGCCCAGTCCGATGAAGATGGCCACCGGAATCAGAATGCTCGTCATACCGTCCCCCTCCTCAGAATTTCATGCCGGAGAACCCGGAAAACGCCATGGCCGCCAGTCCGGCCGAGATCAGCAGCAGCGGAAAGCCGCGGAAGGCTTTCGGCGGATCCGCAAAGGCCAGCCGTTCCCGCACGCCCGCGAAGACGCAGATGGCCATGGTGAAGCCGACGGCCGCAGAAAAGCCGAACACCACGCTCTCCACGAAATTGTAGCCCTCGTCGATGTTCACCAGAGCCGCGCCGAGAACCGCGCAGTTGGTGGTGATGAGAGGCAGGTAGATGCCCAGAGCGGAGTACAGCACGGGCACGTACTTTTTGAGGAACATTTCGATGAACTGGACCAGCGTCGCGATCACCAGAATGAAGGCGATGGTCTTCAGGTATTCCAGTCCGAAGGGCTCAAGCAGATACCGGTACACCGCCCACGTGGCCGCGGAGGACAGGGTCATGACGAAGGTCACGGCCATGCCCATGCCCAGGGCTGTGGAGGGCTTGTCGGACACGCCCAGGAAGGGACAGCATCCGTAGAAGCGGGAGAAGATGAAGT
>CACYWX010000389.1 GCA_902778205.1 uncultured Ruminococcus sp.
TTTACTGCCATAGTTATCCCTCCAGCTGTGCGATATAGGTTGCCTTATTTGTTACGTCTCCGGAGCTGATGTTGAGCGTTGCCCCGGTAGTGGAAAGTGCCGTTGAAGATCCGTCCTTGTACCACTTGATCGTCCCAAGCTCCGCGATCTGTGCGGCAGTCAGCTCTGCGCCTGGGGCGACCGGATTGCCGGCTGGGAGGACTGGGAGGAAGGGATCCGTCAGGAGCGGGAGCTGGTGGCCGAACGCCTGCCCGCCCTCTGCAATAAGCTCTGGCATCTGGACTCCTGAGGGGTCCATCCGTCATGAGGCAGAATGAGAGGTTCATATGTACGATTTTCCAAACTGCAAGAGCCGCCCGGAGCCGGATACCTCCCACGCCGTGGAGCTGGATAAATGGGACGTCCCCGGAGAGAGACGGTATTTCCGCGATCTGCGCCCGCTGGCCGACGACCGCAGGATCCTGCGCAATCCCCATAAGGGCTGGTACTGGCATTATATTGACAACGGCTATCCCCGGCCCAATTACAGGGCGGACCACGATCCCGCCGACCATCTGGAGGATTTTCCCGGCCTGAACCACCTCTATCTCCGCTTCGACTGGGGAGATATTGAAAAGGAGGAGGGTGTATACGACTGGTCCTACATCGACAAAATCATGGAGGAATGGGGCGGGTACGGATACCGGTTCGGCTTAAGGATGGTGACCTATGAGGGGGACGGATCCATCCCCTTCGCCACCCCGGAATACGTCTACCAGGCCGGAGCCGCATGCTATGCGCTTCCGGGAGGCCGTCTGGAGCCGGACTACGGGGATCCGGTGTTCCTCGAGAAGCTGTCCCGCTTCATGGAGGAGGCCGGGCGGAAGTTCAACGGCGATCCCCGGATCGAGCTGGTGGATGTCGGGACCTTCGGCACCTGGGGAGAGGGCCACACCGGGAACGGATCGGATCTGGTGTATCCCGCCGAGGTCATCAAAAAGCACATCGATCTCCATGTGAAGAACTTCCCGGACACCTTCGTGATGCTCAACGACGACCACATCAACCACCGCTGGAGCCGGGGCAGGGAGGAGAATCTGGAGCTGATCGACTATGCCGCGTCCCTGGGTCTGGGGCTGGACGACGACTCCGTCTGCGTGCGGTACTACGCCGAGAACTGCGGCTACAACACCCTGCGCACGCCTTGGCTCTTCGACCGGTTCAGCGAAAACGCCCCCATCGTGCTGGAATTCGAGCATTATCAGGCCGTCGCACCGGAGATCTTCAAGAACGGCTATCCCTTCCTGGACGCCATGCAGAGGGTCCGGGCCACCTTCGCGGGCTTCCACGGGTATCCGAGACCCTGGCTGAAGCGGGAGCCCTGGCTCAGCGAATACGCGGCGAACCGGCTGGGCTACTGGTTTTTCCTGGACGGCGCGGAGATCCCTCCTCTGGCGTCCGGCGTCCGGAACCGGCTGAAGCTGTATTTCGCCAACCGGGGATTCGCCCCCTGTTACCGGAAATACGATCTCGCGCTGAGGCTGACGGGGGACCGAGGCGTCTGGACGGAAACCCTGGACGCAGACTGCCGCCGGTGGATGCCCGGGGAATGCGCCGTCGAATGCGTGACCGTCCGGCCGGAGCTTCCCGCGGGGACGTATCAGGTGGAGCTGGGGATTTTCGAGAACGGGAATCCCATCGAGCCGGCCATGCGCCGGGACGTGATGACGGAGGACGGATTCTGCCGTCTGGGACCCGTGGAGGTCAGGGAACTGTAAAAAACTCCCCCGCCCGTCCGGGAACCGCTCGGGGTTCCGGACAGGCGGGGGATGCTTTTTGGCCGGATCGACGGACAGGAAACAGAACGGGACTGCCGCATTTCTCCGTGATCGGAAATTATGCGGCAGCCCTTGCGTTTATTTCGCGCCGATGATGCAGCCGCCGGACGCGCCGCTGTCACCGGACAGGATCAGCCAGGCCTGCTTTCCGGCTCCGACCGCGCCCTTGTAGAGATGGGCGGACAGGGTGGAGTCCACGTCCTCCCCGTCGGTGAAGGGAGCCGTTTCC
This sequence comes from uncultured Ruminococcus sp., assembly GCA_902778205.1. Classification (GTDB taxonomy): domain Bacteria; phylum Bacillota; class Clostridia; order Oscillospirales; family CAG-272; genus UMGS1696. Next base: position 2,047 of record CACYWX010000389.1, read on the forward strand.
ACCAGCTGAGCCTCGGTTTTCTTCCCGCCGGAGATCACCGTCACCGGTCCCTTGTCGAAGGCGCCGGAGACGACCGTGCCCTTGACGGCGACGCAGTCCTTCATGGCCTTGGCCCGGGCGATGCCCACGTCCGTAGCCTTCGGGGAGATCGGGTGGGCGAACTCCGCCTTGAAGAGGTTCGGATATTCGCCGCTGAACGCCTGTACCAGCTTCGCGTTTACCGCTTCCTCCTCCGCGATGGCGGCCTTCACTGCTTCGAGGGACATTTCGGCGATGAGCCGGTTTCCGACGAGGGACTGGACGCGGGCCACGCATTTGTCGCAGATGGCCCCGTCGGTCAGCTCGGTCTTGGAGAAGAAGCCCATTGGCTGGCCGCAGATCGGGCAGGTCTCTTTCGGCTTATTGCCGCCGAACAGCTTTGAAAAGAATCCCATGGTGTTACCTCCTGTTTGAAATGTGTTCCTTCGTGACAGCGGCGGTCAGGGCCGCAGGATCCTCGCTGAATCGCTCGTGACGGTATCGCCGTTCTCGTCCGTGACGACGCAGTAGAACTCCATGTCGTAGTTCTCCGGCCCGCCGTTCATCGGGATAATCAGCACCGGCGCTCCGTTGAAAGCAGGGTTGACCGCTCTCGCGGAACCTTTGTAGACGACCATCCACATGTATTGATACGTTTTGGTTCCTCCGGCGACCTCGATCTGGAAAACGGCGTAGCCGTCCAGAGGCGCGCTCGTGTCCTGCGGCTGTTTTTTGATCCCGAGAAGCCCATCTTCGCTGTTTGCCTCGGTGTAGTAGCAGATATCGCTGATGATCGTCTTGCCTGCGGCATCCGTCACGACGCATCGCGTCGAAAAAACGGCAAGGTTGGTTGTCGTAGAGAGCTCCAGAGCCGGGGAGGAGGGTACACCCCACGAAGTCCATGGGCTGCTTGTGCCATCCCCAAAGTGACGGGAATACTGCCAGTCATATTGATAGGGAGGGGTTCCGCCGGTGACTTCTATGGTGTACATGATCTGCATATCCAGCCAGGAATGCTCGTTGCCTGTCACCTCGACGGACTGCGGCTGCTTGGTGATCTTCAGACTGTTGTCATAGTACCTGTACAGATATACCTCGTCCGAATCGATTTTGGTTCCGTCCGCGTCGGTGATCCTGCACCAGACCCGGATCGTTTCATTTGCCGCGAAGTAGTACGGGTCGTCCTCCACATACTGATCCGCAGTTTCGTTTTTTGTGTGGGACGCGCTCAGTCCGCCGAATTGCTCCGCTGCAACATACCAGTCGTATTTATAGGGCGCCTTGCCGCTGGAAACGGTCACCGAGAAGACCGGCTTGTCGGATGCCGATGTCATGGTGTAATCCACGGGCTGCTTCGTGATCTTCAGCTCGGGGACATTCTCAACGAACGGCGTGACCTCGGCCTTTTCGGACGTGACCTTCGCGCCGTCCGCGTCCGTCACCTCCACGTACACGCGGACGTACT
>CACYWX010000390.1 GCA_902778205.1 uncultured Ruminococcus sp.
AAGCTGATCATCAACGCCGGCATTTCCACGGTCTATATCCGGGATACCGCCCTGGAATTCCGGGAGATCCCCGTCACGGACTGGATCACCGACGACGATTCCCTGTCCGGCGCCCTGGGATACTGAGCGGGTCCATTATGATTCCGCGCATCTCAAACCCTGTGAATCCTATGAGAGGAACCATCTGTTTATGAAGCGAATTCTGCGGTTCTGCTCCGCCCTTCTGGCATCCGTCCTTCTGCTGGCCGCCTGCGGGTCCGGAAGCGTGCGGCTTACCTACGAGGATGGGCGGCTCATCAACAAAGCCCGCCGGCTGTCCTATGCCCCGGCCCCCCTGAATTACGAGCCCGCCGCCATCGGCGAGGAATACGCGGTGTACGGAAAGACCGAGACGCCGCTCTACGAGATCATCGGTCTGGAGCCGAAGCAGTGGCTCACCGAGGCCAATACCGGGTCCACCACCACGGTGTTCTATGGCGACGGCGTGACCCTGCCGACCCTCCGGGAAATGGATCCCGACGAGGTCTTTGTCTGCATCAACGGAGCCATCACCTTCGCCCAGAGCACCGTCCGGGACAAGCAGGTCATCGACGCCATGATCGATCTCTTTGAGAACGGCGAGCAGCTCGACTGGCCTCTGACGGATTCCGTGCGGATCTACGAGCTGAAGTTCCACTCCTCCGCGAACTGGCCGTACATTTATTATAATCTGACCTTCGGCGAGTTTCCGGAGGGCAAGTTCCTCTACGACCGCCAGACCAAGCGATGCGTGGAGATCGGCGACCTCCTGGACAATGCCGCCGCCGGATGAGCCTATGGAGATGACCGTAAGAGAAGCGGACGCCACCCTCCTGCCGTCGCTTCTGGCAATTGAGAACGTCTCCTTCACCTGCCCCTGGTCGGAGGAGAGCTTTCGGGCCGCGCTGGAATCGGAGGCCGTCCGGTTGACCGTCTGCGAGGACGATGCGGGAGAGTGTGCCGGATTTGCCTGTCTCATGACCGTGGCCGACGAGGGAGAGCTTTTGAACATCGCCTGTTCCCCGGCCAGAAGACGTCAGGGTGTCGCGCAGAGGCTCCTGGACGACTGTGTGACGCACTGTCTCCGCTCCGGCGTGTCCGTCCTCTATCTGGAGGTCCGGGAATCCAACGCCGCGGCCCGCTCCCTTTACCGGAAAAACGGCTTCCGTGAAATCGGCGTGCGGCGCAATTACTATGAAAAACCCCGGGAGAACGCGGTCCTGATGCGGCGCGTCCTGTCTCCGGAGGCGGAAGGATAAGTATGATCATCTTTGCCATGGAGAGCTCCTGCGACGAAACGGCGGCCGCCGTAGTCCGCGCGGAAGACGGACGCTTTCAGGTACTCTCCGATATTGTCTCTTCCCAGATTCCCATCCATGCCCTCTACGGCGGCGTGGTCCCGGAGATCGCCAGCCGCGCCCACTGCGAGGCCATTTCTGGCGTCGCAAGACAGGCGGTGGAGCAGTCCGGCGTGTCCCTCTCCGACGTGGACGCGGCGGCCGTGACCTTTGCCCCCGGTCTGATCGGATCCCTTCTGGTGGGCGTCAGCTTCACCAAGGCCCTGGCCTCCTCCCTGGGGATTCCGCTGATTCCGGTGGACCACATCCGAGGTCACGTGGCCGCGGCCTATGTGGAGCATCCGGACGTGAAGCCGCCGTATCTGGCGCTGGTGGTTTCGGGAGGGCACACGTCCCTGTACCACGTGACCGACTGGAATACCTTCACGGAGATCGGCGGATCCCGGGACGACGCCTGCGGGGAGGCCTTCGACAAGGTGGGACGGGTCATGGGACTTCCCTACCCCGGCGGCGCGGCCATGGACCGTCTGGCGGCCGAGTGGTTCGCACTGGAGCGTGAAGGAGACGTCAATCCGTTCCGCTTTCCCACGCCCGCCGTTGCCGACGATTCCTTCGATTTCTCCTTCAGCGGCCTGAAAACCGCTGTCATCAACACCATCCACAACGAAAAGCAGAAGCGGAAATCCGACGAACTGCCGGACGAGATCCGCCGGGAGATCGCCGGAGCCTTCACCCGGACCGTCACCGAGGGCATCACGAAAAAGCTGGGAGCCGCCATCCGGGAAACCGGCGCGTCCACCCTGGTCATGGCGGGAGGCGTAGCGGCCAATTCCCATCTGCGGCGGGCTGTGGAGGACGTCTGCAGGCGTAGAAAAACGGTATTTGCCGTCCCGTCCCTGCATCTCTGCGGAGACAACGCCGTCATGATCGCCGCAGCGGGCTATTACGGATGGCGGGCCGGGATCCGGGCGGATTCCTCTCTCAACGCCTACGCCTCCGACGAGGGCTCCGCCGATTATCTCGCAGCACTGGAGCGGAAAGCCGAACATCATGAAAATCACGCCGATCTATAAGCATAAAATCCTCTGCCTGCCCGCGGAGGCCGTGGAAGCGCGGCTTGCCTCGGCCACGTCGGACGAGCTGAAGGTCCTGCTCTCCGTCATGGCGGACCCGGATCTCGATCTGACTCAGCGGGCGGCAAGGCTGGATCTGACGGAAAACGCCGTGACGAGGGCGCTGTCCTCCTGGGTCGAGGCCGGAGCCCTGCTGGTGGAATCCGACGCGGTATCCGAAAAAAAGCCGGAGCCCGCCGTACGCGCTCCCGATTCCCCGGCCGGGCAGATCTCCATGACCGGAGCGCCCCAGCCTCCGAAACGCACGCTGGTCCGCTCGGCTCTGCCCCATTATTCCTCCGAGGAGATCGCGGACGCGGTGGAAAAAAACGAGGGCTGCGCCGAGCTGATCGACTCCTGCCAGCAGATGATGGGCCGCATCTTCAACACCGCCGAATCCGCCGTGATCGTGGGCATGACGGACTATCTCAAGCTGCCTCAGGACTATATCCTGCTCCTCTGTTCCCACGCGGTCTCCATGCAGAAAACCTCCGTGCGCTATCTGGAGAAAATGGCCGTCGATCTCCACGACCGGGGCGTCACCACCTACGAGGCCCTGGAGGACGAGCTGAAGCGGGTGGAGAACCGGGCGGGCCTCGAGCGCTATGTGCGGGATCTGTTCGGCCTCGGACGCCGCGCCCTGATCAAGAAGGAAAAGGGCTTCATCGACTCCTGGGCCAACACCTTCCGCTTCAGCCGGGAGATGATCGCAAAAGCCTACGAGGTCACCGTCAGCAACACCCAGAACCCCTCCATGGACTACGCCAACCGGGTGCTGGAGAACTGGTACGCGGCAGGCTATACGACGCCGGAGGAGGTGGACGCGGCCCAGGCGGAGCGGAAGGGACAGAAGGCTCCGCCCGAGGGGACCAGCTTTTCCACCGACGAATTCTTTGAGGCCGCTCTGCTCCGCTCCTACGGGAACCCGCAGGACGGCGGAGAGGCATAGGAGGTCCCCATGAGCAGAAGTGAATGTATCCGCTGGGCCAGGGAGACCATCGCCTCGCGGAGAGCGGAGAACATCGCGGACTGGGAGCGCCGGGTCCGGGAGGTGTCGGAGAAGGTGCCCGCCTTGTGTCGGAGAAGGTGCCCGCCTTCGCCGCCGCGGACAGAGCGCTTCAGATGACCGGGCCGAAGATCATCGCCGCCTCCCTGGGACGGGGAGAGGGATCCCGTGAGAGCGTGGAGGCGATCCGGCGGGAGTATGACGCGCTGGCGGCGGAGAGAAGACGGATTCTCAGGGAGAACGGCTATCCGGAGGACTGGTGCGACGTGCGGTATTCCTGCCCCGTCTGCTCGGACAGCGGCTACGACGGCATCGAGATCTGCGACTGCCTGAAGCGGGAGATCGTGAAGAACTACCTCGAGAGCTCCGGTTTGTACACCCTGACAAAAAACCAGACTTTTGAGACGTTCTCTCTTGACTATTACGAAAAAGATGATAAAATAAGGATGAAGCAGAACGCGGAGATCCTGTACCGCTTCGCCTCCGGGTTCAGGCCCGGACAGTCGGACAGCTTTCTCTTCCTCGGCGCCACGGGACTCGGCAAGACCCATCTGTCCTCCGCCGTGGCCCGGACCGTCATCGAAAAGGGATACTACGTGGTGTACGAATCCGCTCAGAACCTGTTCAGCGCGTATGAAATGCGGCGGTTCGGGCAGAGCAGCACCGTGGGCGGGGACGAGGACGACGACCTGGACCGCTTCCTGGACTGCGACCTTTTGATCATCGACGATCTCGGGGCGGAGATCACCAACAAGTTCACCGTGTCGTGCCTCTACAACCTGCTCAATATGCGGATGATCCGGCACAAGTCCGTCATCATCTCCACCAACCTGGGCAAGGACGAGCTGCGGGAGCGGTACTCCGAGCGGGTGACCAGCCGTCTCTTCGGCGAATTCTCCCCGCTTCTCTTCCGGGGCCGCGACGTCCGGGAACAGAAGCTCCGCAGGACCTACGCGAAATAAATCGTTATCTTACACTCTCAGGAGGAATTGAATATGAAAATCGGCGCAATGGTTGAATCCTTCCGTCTCGGCTTCCGTGCCGGCGTGGAAAAGGCCGCCGAGCTCGGCATCGAAGGCATTCAGGCGTACGCTACCTACGGCGAGCTGGCCCCCGAAAACATGACGGAGGACAAGGTCCGCGAAACCCTCGACATCGTGAAGTCCAACGGTCTGGTCTTCTCTGCCCTCTGCGGCGACTTCGGCCACGGCTTCATGAATCCCGAGGAGAACAAGATCTACGTGGAGAAGTCCAAGAGAGTGCTGGATCTGGCGAAGAAGCTGGAGTGCAACGTGGTGACCACCCACATCGGCACCGTCCCTGAGGAAGAGAACGAGACCCGCGAAATCATGAGAAAGGCCTGCCGCGAGCTGGAGTTTGGCGAGACCTATAGTTCCTGGATTCCCTGGGAGCCGGCGGCGTGCGTGTCAATTTCGACCCCGCCAACCTGGTCATGTGCGTGGACGACAGACCGGAGAACGCCCTGAAGTACCTGGGCAAGTACGTGGTGCACACCCATGCCAAGGACGGCATCATGCTGAAGAAGAAGATCGACGAGGCCCTCCAGATCGGCGAAGAGGCCAAGGAGCACAAGGCGCTTCTCGAAATGGGCCATAAGTATCTGGAGCTGCCTCTCGGAGAGGGCGACGTGAACTTCGACGTGTATCTCCCCGCTCTGGCCGCCACCGGCTTCAACGGCTTCCTGACCATCGAGCGCGAGGTGGGCAACCAGCCCGAAAAGGACATCGCTCTGGCCGTGGAATTCCTGAGCGAGAAGATTAAGAAGTTCAACCTCGCCTGATTCCATGAAGCTGTTTATCGCGTCCGATCTTCACGGATCCGCGTACTGGACGGAGCGGCTCGTCGACGCCTACCGGGCATCGGGGGCCGCCCGTCTGGTTCTTCTGGGTGACATCCTCTATCACGGTCCCCGCAACGACCTGCCCCGGGCATACGATCCGAAGGCGGTCATCGCTCTCTTGAATCCTCTGGCGGAGGAGATCATCGCCGTCCGGGGGAACTGCGAGTCCGAGGTGGACGGCATGGTGCTGGACTTCCCCGTCTCCCCCGATTACGGGGTGATCTTCGACGGGGAGCGCGCCCTCTATCTGTCCCACGGACACAGGGAAGTCCCGAGGATGCCCGCCGGATCCCTGTATTTTACCGGCCACACCCATGTTCCACACGATTACATGGAGAACGGCGTCCGGTTCCTGAATCCCGGTTCGGTCTCCATACCGAAAAACGGGAGCCGCCACAGCGCCCTGCTGTACGAAAACGGGGACGTCCGGCCCGTATTTCTGGACGAAAACGAACCCCAAGGAGTGGATTGAATCATGAAGCTTGCCGAAGCGCTCATCAATCGGGCCGATCTCCAGAAAAGACTCGATCAGCTGGAGGAGCGGCTCAACAACAACGCGCTGGTGCAGGAGGGTGAGGAGCCGGCAGAGGATCCCGCGGCTCTCCTTGCGGAGCTCGAGACCCTGTCCGCCTCTCTGGAGGACATCGTCACCCGCATCAACCTGACCAACGCCTCCGCCTCCGTGAACGGCAAGTCCCTGACGGCCCTGATTGCCGAGCGGGACGTTCTGACGAAGCGGATCCGCATCACCCGCCGTTTCCTCAATACGGCCAGCCAGACCGGTATGCGCAGCCGGGGCTCCGAGATCGTCCTGAAGAGCACGGTCCCGGTCCGCGAACTGCAGAAGACTCTGGACGAGCTGTCGAAGGCCCTCCGGGAGACCGATACCGCCATTCAGGCCGCGAACTGGTCCTTCGATCTTCTCTGATCCTTCGTTGTGTAGCGCGGGCGGGCGAGTGCCGCCTCAGCGTTTGAGAATGAGACGCGCAGACCGCAAGGTCATATGGGTGGTAAGGCGAGG
>CACYWX010000391.1 GCA_902778205.1 uncultured Ruminococcus sp.
GATCGACAAGGGATCCGAGGAATACCGGAAATTCGAGCGGCAGGTCGCTTCCGCTGAGATCTCTCTGGAAAAGGCCAAAGAGGCGCAGGATGAGTTCACAGACCAGAAGAACGCGGAGAAGCTGGAGAAGCTGAAGGCAGGCTTCGAGGCCTTCGGGGACGCCGTGCGGATCACCGTGGAAGCGGTGGCGGCGGTCGGCGCTGCCGTGGTCGCGGGAGTGGCCGCCGGAGCCAAGGCCATCGCGGACGCGACAACCGAGGCGGCGGTCTATGCGGACGACATCGCGACGCTCTCCACGCAGACGGGCATCGCCACGGACACGCTCCAGGCGTACAAGTACACGTCGGAGCTCGTCGACGTATCTCTGGACACGCTGACCGGATCCATGATCAAGAATTTCGCGGCCATGCAGAAGGCGGCGAACGGGGACGAAAAGGCGACGGCGGCCTATGAGCGGCTCGGCGTGGCCGTCACCGACGCGGACGGGAAACTGAGGAACCAGGAGGAAACATACTGGGAGCTGATCGACGCGCTCGGGCAGGTGGAGGACGAAACGGAGCGGGATGCGCTGGCGATGCAGATCTTCGGAAAGAGCGCGAAGGAGCTGAACCCGCTGATCGAGCTCGGATCCGATGCGCTCGGCGAGATGATGGACAAGGCCTACGACGCCGGAGCCGTCCTCTCGGAGGACACGCTCTCCTCCCTGCTGGGCGTTTCCGACGCCATGGAGATCATGAAGTCCAACGCCGCGGCGGTGAAGAACAACTTCGGCGCGCTCGGGGCGACGCTCATGACCGAAGTGTACCAGGGCGCGGCCAACGTGGAGCAGGCCTTCGGGGCCATGATCGCCACGGTGGCCAACGGCGGCGAGGTCACGGAGGAGATGAAGCAGCAGCTCACCGACGCGATGGTGGAAATGGTCGAGAACATCGCCGCGGCCATCCCCTCCCTGCTGGAGGCTCTGGGATCCGTCTTTGAGGCGGTTCTTGAGGCTGTCACGGCCGCCCTGCCGGGGATCTCGGCGGCGCTGACCGAATACCTGCCGCAGCTTACCGGGACGATTCTGGACATGCTCCCGGCCATTGTGGAGGTCGGGATGCAGCTGTTCGTGGCGCTGATCGACGCGCTCCCGGAGATCATCAACCAGATCTGCGCGGAGCTTCCGCAGATCATCGACGCCATTGTGGCCGCGCTGATCCAGGCGGTGCCGTCCATCATCCAGGCGGGCGTGACGCTCCTGACCGCGCTGATCGGGAATCTGCCGGACATCATCGTGACCATCGTGGAGGCTCTGCCCGAGATCATCGTGGCGATTGTGGACGCTCTGCTCGCTGCGATCCCGCAGATCATCGAGGCGGGTGTGACGCTGCTCATCGCGCTCGTGGAGGATCTGCCGCACATCATCGAGGTCATAGTGGACGCTCTGCCTCAGATCATCGACGCGGTGGTCTCGGGCCTGCTGGACGCTCTGCCTCAGCTGATCGAGGCGGGCGTGACGCTCTTCATCGCGCTCGTGCAGAATCTCCCGGCGATTATAAAGGGGATCCTTGCGGCGGTGCCGAAAATTATAAGTTCCCTGTTCGACGCCTTCACCAACCGGGACAATCTCGGAAAGCTGGCCGACGCCGGACTGGCGCTGGTGCAGGGGCTTTGGAACGGAATCTCCGACGCGGCGGCCTGGATCAAGGAGAAGATCGCGGGGTTCGCGTCGGGAATCGTGGATTCGATCAAGGACTTCTTCGGGATCCATTCGCCGTCCACCGTCTTCCGGGACGAAGTGGGCCGGATGCTCGCGCTCGGCGTCGGAGAGGGATTCGCGGACGAGATGAAGGCAGTCCGGCGCGACATGCAGGACGAGATCCCCACGAGCTTCGACACGGAAGTCAATACCGCATGGGGAGCGATGAACGGCGTCGACAGCTTTGACGTGACGATCCCGTTCCTCGTCGGCGCGGACAAAATCACGACGCAGGTCTCCCGGATCCAGTACAGCAGGCAGACCGGGAGAGCGCGCGTGCTGGGGGTAAGCACGGCATGAGCAGGATCACACTCAGAAACGGAAACGCAACGCGGGAGCTCTCGCACATCGGTCCGAAGGCGGAGATCGTCGAGGCCGTGTCCGGAGAGCAGACGCTGAAATTCACGGTGCTGCCGGAGGACGTGGCACACGTCGCGTTCTCCACGCGGATCGAATACGAGGGGCAGTTCTACGAGGCCACAACGATCCGGAGATACGGGAACGCGCTCGGCGTCTTCGCGGACGTGACGGCGGAGCATATCTCCTACCGGCTGAGCCGGATGGAGGTCGAGACGATCTCGCTCTCCGGCACAAAGGCGGAGGTCCTCGCGCGGATCCTCTCGGGATCCGGACTGACCGCGGGGAGCACACCGTCCGGAAGCCTCTCGGCGGGCACGCTCGAAAACGTGACACGACGGGAAGCGCTGAACACGGCGGCGGCCCTGATGGGCGGCGAGATTGAATACAGCGGGGCCTCCGTCTCCATCGTGGCGCATCGCGGGAACACGACGCGCACCGACATTATGGACGAGAACAGCGTGATCGCCGTGGAGGACGAAGGAGCGACGGACGGAGAGACCGCACGGGAAGCGCTGACGGCCATCCACGGCGAGAGGATCATGGACTCCGTGCTCCTCAATCTGGACGGGACGGAGGCGGGCATGAACGGGAACGGCTGGAAGCTGACCTCTCCGTCCGGAGGAACCTCGAGGAAATACTTCTATCTGGATCTCGGGCCGGGCGGATCCGTGATCAACGACAGCGGGATCTCCGCGGAGCTTCCGGCTGCCAACGTCACGAGCACCACGACTGTCACCGGCCAGCGGATTATAAACTCAAGCACAAGCCGCGCGCGGCTTCTGATCCGGCCGGAGGGCGTCGAGGACATGACGACGGCCCAGTTCAAGGCATGGCTCGCAGAAGAGACGCCGCGGATCGTTTACAAGCTCGCAGACTGCGAGGGGAAGACGTACCGGATCACGCTCGGACGCCGCGGTTCTCTCTCGGTCGGGGACGAGATCCATCTCGTTTACGCACCGCTGAGCCTGGACGTGAACACGCGGATCATATCAGTCGCCCGGAATCCGTACAAGTCGAGCGAGATCACGATCGAGGTCGGGAAGCACATCCCGGAGATCACAGACAGCTGGCTCAAGATCGAGACAAAAACCGCACAGGCCAAGAAGGCCGCGGACGCAGCGGTTCAGAAGGCAGACGCGGCGAAAACCAAGGCCGACGACGTGGAGAGCTCGCTCTCGAACTACGTCCAGACCTCGGAAGTCGCGGCCAAGGTGGACGAATATGTCAATTCGAGCGAAGGCAAGGCGTCGATCACGGCAAGCCTGAGCGGGACATATCAGACGATCGATGGCATGTCCGGCTACGAGAAGAAGACGGAGCTCTCGGCTGACATCGGGGCATACATCGACACGCAGGCCGGGACGGCGAAGATCACAGCGGCGGTGTCCGGGACTT
>CACYWX010000392.1 GCA_902778205.1 uncultured Ruminococcus sp.
GCATATCATTTTCAGGAGGAAATATGAAAAACAGACTCACAGCGATCCTGCTGGCCATGCTGATGGCGATGCCCGCCCTGGCCGGCTGCTCCCAGAGCACGGAAAACGCCGTATCCGACGCGGAAACCCAGACCGCCGGACAGACCCAGACCACCCCCGGCGCGGAGGAAGCGACCGAGCCCGAGGAGCCCGAGCGGCTTTACGCCGACGTTCCCGCGGATTCCGACTTCGGCGGCGAGAACTTCACCATCCTCTGCTCCTCCAACGCCGAGTACGGCGGAGTGAAGGACGACTTCTACGCCGAGGAGATCACCGGCGAAGCCATCAACGACGCCCGCTTCAACCGGAACGCCACCGTGGGCGACCAGCTCAACGTCAAGATCGTGCCCTTCGACGCGGACGTTGGCTCCGGCGCGGGTCAGAGCCTCATCACCCAGGACGTCAAGAGCGGCACCGGCGCGTATGACCTGGCCTTCTGCTGCGGCTACGCCACCTCCGCCCTGTCCACCGGCAACTATCTGGCCAACATCAAGACCATCCCCTACATCAACCTCGAGGCTCCGTGGTGGGATCAGGTGGCCAACCGCGACCTGCAGATCCTGGACCAGCTCTTCTACACCACCGGCGACATCTCCACCGCCGACAACGATGCCACCTACTGCATCATGTTCAACAAGGGGCTCATCACCAACTACAACCTGCAGAACCCCTATGAGCTGGTGGACGGCGACAAGTGGACCATGGACAACTTCATCGCCATGGCCTCCCAGGTCCATCAGGACACCAACGGCAACGGCCAGGTGGACCGCGACGACCTGTTCGGCGTCATGATCTGGGACGACTCCATGATGGGCGTGGTCAACTGCACCGGCACCAAGTGCTGCACCGTGGGCGACGACGGCCTGCTCCAGTTGACCCTGTACAACGAGACCACCGTGGAAGCCGTCACCAAGTTCCTGGAATTCGCCATCCAGAAGGACGTGGCGGACGCCTACCAGAGAACCAACTGGGACGACACCTGGCTGGTCACCAAGTTCTCCGCCAACGAGACCCTCTTCCTCATGCAGCTGATCCAGATCGTCCCGAAGATGCGCGAGATGGAGAACGACTTCGGCATCCTGCCCTACTTCAAGTACCGCGAGACTCAGGACGAGTACTACACCACCATCGGCTCCTGGCACTCCGTCTTCATGTGCGTGCCCAACAGCAGCATCGACCTGAACCGCACGGGCATCGTCACCGAATGCCTGGCCAACGAAGGTCTCTACGGCCTGACGGACGCCTACTACGAGAAGACCCTGGTGGGCAAGACCACCCGCGACGCCGAGTCCGCCGCCATGCTGGACATCATCTTCGCCAACCGCGTCTACGACATGGGCTGGTACTTCCAGATCGGCGGGTACAACGAGGCTGTTATGAACGAGCTCCGCAACTACCGCAACGAGTTCGCCTCCATGTACAAGAAGGCCGAGAAGGTCGCTAACAAGACCCTGGAGAAGACCAACAACGCCTTCCTGAAGGCTCTGGAAGAGGCGGGCGGCTGATCCCGATCTCTCGGAAATTCAAAGCCATAAACAACAAAAGCCCGGAGAAATCCGGGTTTTTGTCTGTTCGGGAATTATACTGTTCTCAACTTAAAAAGACAATCTGTCAAAGATGTGCAAAAAACAAAGCCGGAAAAGGTGCGCTGCACGTTGCCCCGTGCTGCACGAAGAGAAGAAAGCTGCAGCAGTATAATTCCAGAGTTCTTTGCCAGGCTTTCTCCGAAAGAAAGCCGCGTCTCCCCGTTTAGAAAATGAGATTAGCATTTCGGCTTTTGTCCCGCCTCCCACTCCTCCCGGAGCAGGCCGAAGATCAGCCGGTCGTGATAAGCTCCGCAGATCCAGAGCGCGTGCCGTTCCGTTCCTTCATGCGTAAAGCCGGAGCGCAGAAGGGACTGCTTTGCTGCTTCGTTGAGGTCCGTCGTTGCTGCCCAGATCCGCTCCAGGCCGAGATAGCGGAATCCGTAATCCAGCATCAGGGCGAGGGCTTCCTTCCCGTATCCCTTTCCGCGGTCCGTCCGTTTCGCGAATCCCATCCCGACGGAGCAGCTGCGGTTTTGCCGGTCGATGTCCTGCAGGGCGACGTCTCCGATGACCCGTCCGCCGTCGTTCAGAAAGATCCCGAGCCTGACGTGACGGACTCCCTGATCCCGCTGGATCTCTTCAAACCAGTCGTCCGCCTTTTCCGGGCTGAGTCCCATGTGCGGCAGATCCGTCGGATGGTCAAAGTCGTATTCGTCGTTCTCCCAGAGCGAGCGGCAGTCCTCCCGGCTGAGGAGCCCGAGCGTTACGGTTTTTCCCTTCAAAACATCCATGTCGTCCTCCTGTGGGCCAATGCCGTTTTCTCTATTGATCTCCCGCGATCCGTCCCGTGCAGAACAGCCCGTCGGCGGAATCCAGCAGGACCGGAACCACGTCCCCCACCTCCGCGCGGCCCGGGATCCGCTTCAGCTCCACGAAGTGCTCGCTGTGGCCGGACAGGAACCCGCCGCCGTTCTTCTCCACCAGCAGATGCACCGGAGAATCCGCGTGGTCCCGGACGTACCGCTCCAGCAGCTCCCGATGGATCTCTGCTCCCAGGGCCTCCAGCCGCTCCGCCCGATCTCGCTTCACCGGCTCCGGTACCTGGTTCTCCATGGACGCCGCCTCGGTGCCCTCCCGCCTCGAGAAGGGGAAGATGTGCAGATGCAGAAATCCCGCGGCCCGGCAGAAGTCCTCCGTCAGCCGGTAGTCCTCCTCCGTTTCCCCGGGGAAGCCCACGATGATGTCCGCGGAGAAGGTCACGTCCGGGCGCACGGCGCGGATCCGCTCCACCGCCTCAAGTACCGCCTCCGCTCCGTACCGCCGCCGCATGGCATGAAGGACCGCCGTGCTCCCGGACTGGACGGACAGGTGGAAATGGGGCAGGAGCTTTTCAGAATCCCGGACCGCTTCGGCAAAATAATCGTTCAGTACGGTGGGCTCCAGGGACCCGAGGCCGATCCGCTCGATGCCGGGGATGCCGTTCACGTCCCGGATCAGATCCGCCAGAGCGTGTCCGTAGGGCCGGCGGTCCTCGAAATCCATGCCGTAGGAGGCCGCCTCGATGCCCGTCAGGATCACCTCCTTCGCGCCGGCCTCCGCCAGAGCCCGGGCCTCCTCCAGCACCAGATCCTGTGCCTTGGAGCGGACGGGACCCCGGGCGAACCGGATCAGGCAGTAGGCGCACCGGTTCCCGCATCCGTCCTCGATCTTGATGTAGGACCGGGTCCGCTGAGGGGAGGAGAGGGTCATCTCCACGCCGCCCCGTCCCGTGGGAGGGGTGACGCCGTTGACGGAGGAGGGCAGGGAACCGCCCAGCACCGCCAGCACCTCGTCCGCCAGGGAGGCCTTCCCGTCGTTGCCGCAGACGAAGATCACGCCCTCCATGGAGGAGATCTCGTCCCCGGCGATCTGGGCGAAGCAGCCC